>JALZDI010000001.1 GCA_030862655.1 Actinomycetota bacterium
AGGGTGACTACGTGGTGATCCCGCGGGCGACCACGCACCGCTGGGTCCCCGACGACACGAACGGTCCGCTGCGGCTGTACGCCATCGAGGCCAACAGCCACATCACGCCGCCCAAGCGCTACCTGTCGCGGTTCGGACAGTTCCTCGAGCACGCGCCGTACTGCGAGCGCGACCTGTACGGGCCGACCGAGCCGTTGCTGGTCGACGGCCCCGACGTCACTGACGTCGACGTGCTGGTCAAGCATCGCGGCAGCGGCCCGCACGCACAGCAGGGCATCGTGGGCACGCGGATGACCTATGCGACCCACCCGTTCGACGTGGTCGGCTGGGACGGCTGCCTGTACCCGTTCACGTTCAACGTCGAGGACTTCGAGCCGATCACGGGCCGCGTGCACCAGCCGCCGCCGGTGCACCAGGTGTTCGAGGGACACAACTTCGTGGTGTGCAACTTCGTGCCGCGCAAGGTCGACTACCACCCGCTGTCGATCCCGGTGCCCTATTACCACTCCAACGTCGACTCCGACGAGGTGATGTTCTACGTCGGCGGCGACTACGAGGCGCGCAAGGGCTCGGGCATCAACATCGGCTCGATCTCGCTGCACCCCGGCGGCTACGCGCACGGCCCGCAGCCCTCGGCGATCGAGGCGTCGCTGGGGGCGGAGCGCTTCGAGGAGCTCGCCGTCATGGTCGACACGTTCCGGCCGCTGGAGGTGGGCGAGGGCGGTGCTGCCGGCGACGACGGCGTCTACGCCTGGACCTGGGCCGGCCGCGGCCCCGCTGCGGGCGACTCGGGCGAGCCCGGCACCTACTCCATCGGCTGACCCTCGCGAGAGGTCGGGCTCAGTGACGGTCGTTGAGCTCGACGATCGCGACGCCCGCCGAGCTCATCTCGCTCACGGCGCGTTCGCTGGTCTCCTGCGCCACGCCGGCGCAGTAGTTGAGCAGCAGCCGGGTCCGGAAGCCCTCCTGGCGCGCGTCGAGGGCGGTGGCCCTGACGCAGTAGTCGGTGGCGATGCCGCAGATGTCGACGGTCTCGACGCCGTGCTCGCGCAGCCACGCGGCCAGCGGCTGCCGGTGCGTCGGCTCGACCCCCTCGAAGCCCGAGTACGCCGCCTCGTGCTCGCCCTTGAGGAACACCGCGTCGAAGGGCTGTGGGTCGAGGTTGGGGTGGAAGGCCTCGCCGTCGGTGCCGACGACGCAGTGCGGTGGCCACGAGTGCCGGAAGTCGGGGTCGTCGGAGAAGTGGTCGCCGGGGTCGACGTGGTGGTCGCGGGTGGCGACGACGAAGGCGTAGTCACGGTAGCCCGGCTCGGCCTCGTACCAGCCGTGCAGCAGACCGCCGATGCGGAACGCGACCTCGGCACCGCCGCGCACCGCGAGGCTGCCGCCCTCGCAGAAGTCGTTCTGTACGTCGCAGACGAGCAGGGCTCGGGTCATCGGTCCTCCTCCGGCGGCCACGTTCGGCCGACCCCGGTTGCAGTCACCAAGGTAGTCCGTCCGCGCCGCCGGAGGGGATGCCCGACCCGAGGGCTGGGTTCCGCCCCCTCCGTGGAGAGGTGCGGGGTCAGTGTGCCGGTGGCGCGATGCGGCGGATCAGCCACAGCAGCGGCACCGAGGCGCCGACCGCGAAGCTGAGCAGCTTCTCGCCGTACCAGACCGGCTCGTTGATCGGCGGCAGCGGCCCGATCGCCGGCAGCGGGAAGTAGACGCTGGCCAGGATCGGCACCGTGCTGCCGACCGCGACGCCGACCGCGACCAGCCAGAGCAGCTCCTTGTCGCCGACCAGCAGCAGCCCGGCGGCACCCGCGGCCACCACCGCCTGCCCGAGGAACAGCTGCGGCATCGTGAACAGCGAGCCGCCGAGCCCGTTCTCGAGGGCGAGGGTGAAGTGCAGGTACGCCGAGACGGCCAGCGCCAGCGCGGACAGCAGCCGGAGGGCCATCAGCGTCGCGGGGTGCCCGACCGGCCGGGCCGGCGCCGTGCCGGCCAGGGCGTCGGTCACCGCCGGGTCGGGTGAGCGGTAGCGGGACAGCAGCTGCGTCGTGCTCATGGGTGTCTCCTGAAGGGTGAGGTCGTCAAGACTGGGTCGGGTATCCACGCCGTGCGGTGAGCCTGGACTGCAGCTGCAGCCCGGCGAGGAACGCCAGCAGG
Organism: Actinomycetota bacterium; assembly: GCA_030862655.1. The sequence continues at coordinate 2,152 of JALZDI010000001.1, forward strand.
ACCAGCCAGCCGGAGCTGAAGCCGGCGATGTCGCTCACCGACATCGTGCTCACCGTGTCGGGCGTAGCGCCAGATCCCGTCCCAGGGGCCGCGATCTCGGCGTCGGCGGGCTTCACGATCAGCGTGCCCGTCATGTTCGGGTGGTAGATGCAGATGTAGGGAACCTCGCCGACCTTGTCGGTCTTCAGCGTCCACTCGTCGCCCTGGTTCATGTTGCCGCTGTCCCAGGACTTGTCGTCGGCCGTCGCCGTGTGCGGAGCCGCGTCCTTGTTGACGAACGTGACCGTGTCACCGACGTTGACCTCGAGTGGGTCGGGCTCGTAGAGGAAGTTCACCATCTCGACCGTGTGGTTCTTGGCGCCCTCCTCCGGCTTCGCCGAGGCGGACGGCTGGCCGCTGTCGGACGCGGCGCCCGCGGAGCCCGACGTGTTCGAGCTGCTGGCCGCCGGTACCTCGGTGCCGGGCAGGGCCTCGGCGACCTCCAGCGTTCCCGTCATGCCCGGGTGCAGGGTGCAGTCGTACTCGATCGTGCCGGCCTCGGTCAGCACGGTGGTGTACTCCGCGCCGCCCATCATCATGCCGCTGTCCAGCGGGCCGCCGGTGACGTTGTGCGGGATCGGGTCGTCGTTGACCCAGGTGACCTTGTCACCCACCCGTGCCTGCAGCGTCTGGGGGTCGAAGGTGCTGTTGACCATGCTGATCGTGTGCGACTCGGCACCGGGCGCCGGCGCCGCGGAGGAGCCACCCGAAGAGCCGCTGGGGGTCGCCGCAGAGGCTCCGGAGGCGGCACCGGACACACCCTCGGCGGCCGACGCCGGCGGCAGCTTGGTGCCTGCCGGGGCGGCTCCGACCTTGATCGTTCCGGTCATCCCGCTGTGGTACTGGCACTCGTAGTTGAGCGTGCCCTGCTTGCGCAGCACCGTGGTGTAGCTCTGCCCGCCCATGATCGGCGACGTGGTCAGCGGCGCCACGTTGTGCGGCAACGAGCTCGCGTTCTTGAACACCACCTTGTCGCCGACCCGGGCGCTCAGCACCTTCGGGGAGAACGAGCTCGCGCCCATCGTCACCGTGTGCGTCTGCGAGCCGGGAGCGGTCGCGCCGCCTCCACCGCCACCGCCGCCGGTGCGGCCCCCGGCTCCCCCGGTGCCACCAGGGCCGTTCGCGCCGCCGCCGTTGCCGCCGCCACCGGGGCCGTCGCCGCGAGGCGGAGCCTCGCCCTTGGCGTTGACCACCTTGAGGGTGCCCGTCATGCCGGAGTGGTACGCGCACTCGTAGCTGTACGTTCCGGCCTTGGCGAACGTCTTGGTGAACTTCTGTCCACCCGTCATCATGCCGCTGTCGAAGCCACTGCCGGTGACGGTGTGCGGGTTCTTGCCGTTGTTGGTCCAGGTGACCGTGCCGCCGGCGCGGACCGAGACGGTCTTGGGGCTGAAGAAGTCGTCACCGACCTTCACCGAGGCTGTGCCCGGCGCGGTGGTGCCACCACCGCCGCCGTCACCGGGGGGAGGCGGCTGGGTGCCACCGCCACCCGGGGGAGGCGGCTGCTCGCCCCCGCCACCGCCGCCTCCGGCGCCACCGCCGCCGGAGCCGCCGTCGCCCACGGTGATGGTGCCGGTCATGTCGGAGTGGTAGACGCAGACGTAGTCGTAGGTGCCGGCGCTGGTGAACTTCTTGGTCCAGCGCTCGCCCGCGTTGAGGCTGCCGCTGTCGAAGCCGCTGCCGGTTGCGCTGTGCTGGTCGTCGCCGTTGTTGGTCCAGGTGACCGTGCCGCCGACGGCGACCTTCAGGTCGCGTGGGCTGAAGAAGTCGTCACCGATGCTCACCGCACCCTTGGCCGCCGGTGCTGAGCCCCCGCCGCCACCGGCGCCGCCCCCACCGGACCCGCCGCCGGACCCCGCGCCGCGTTCGACCATGATCATGCCGAAGTAGGCGCTGTTCTCGTCGTCGCGGTCGTCGAAGTAGTTGACGTTGCCTACCTTGGTGAAGGTGTGCGACCACCGCTCGCCGGGCTCGATGTTGCCCGAGTCGAACTCGACCGCGCCGTCCTCGGCGGCCATCCGGTGCTTGTCGTCGTCCTCGTTGACCCACGTCACCGTGGTGCCGGGCGCGACGCTCAGGTGCTTGGGCGAGACCTTGTCGGTGATCGTGATGGTCTTTCCGGACGCACCTGCGGCCTGCGTGGCCGGCGCGCCGAACACCATCGTGGCCGCGACCATCACCAGCGCGCCGAGTGCAGCCACAAGGCGGAAGGCGACGATCACGGGGTCGGGCAGTGTGTCGGTGGGCGTCGGGACCGGGCGACTGCGCGGTCCGCTGGTGCGAGAAGAAATCGGGAAGCCTCTCCGCGCCACGCACCGCCCGCACAAGGGCGTGCCTCCCCGCGCCAATCCCGTCCCAGAGCCGGTCGTGGGGTGGCGGTGCGTGTCACCGGCCGGCTCTTCACCTGTCTGTGGCCCCGAGATGCCGACCCGGAGACTTTCCACTTCGACACGCGGGAAAACCTGCCGGCCGCGACCCATTGCTTTGGCTGGGTTGATACGTCCAGGTATGTCGCTAAGTGAGGTATATGTCCGTGACGCAGATCACATTGCGGCCGCGTGTGCGCCGACGTACTGCGTGGGAATCGCGGGCTCGCCGCGGGAGAGCTGGCGGGCCCTGAGCGGCAGCTCCTCGCGCACGCGAAGGTGCCGCTCGCGGGCGGTCTCGAGAGGCTCCCGCCCGACGACCTCGCCGGCGGTCACCAGCGGCACCATCAGGTCGCGGTCGTTGCTGTCACCCTCGGGCCGCCGACCCACGCCGATGATCTCGGCCTCGGCGGTGTCCGTGTCGTCCAGCCGGCGCAGGGCCCACTTGCGCCCGCCGATCGAGGTCTTGCTCGCGCTGGTCTTGGCCACCGAGACCATCGGGTCGTCGGGCGAGTCGCCACCGCGGGCGACCAGCTTGTAGACGAAGCCGCACGTGGGTGCGCCGCTCCCGGTCACCAGGCAGGTGCCGACGCCGTAGCCGTCGACGGGCGCGGCGCCCAGAGCGGCGATCGCGTGCTCGTCCAGGTCGCTGGTCACCACGATCCGGGTGTCCTTGGCGCCGAGCTCGTCGAGCTGGCGGCGCACCCGGTGGGCCATCAGGGCCAGGTCACCGGAGTCGAGCCGGACCGCACCCAGCTCGGAGCCGGCGATCTCGACCGCGACCGCCACCGCCTCGCTCACGTCGTAGGTGTCGACCAGCAGCGTGGTGCCTCGGCCCAGTGTCTGGACCTGCGCGGTGAACGCGTCGCGCTCGCTGTCGTGCAGCAGCGTGAACGAGTGCGCGCTGGTGCCCGTGGTCGGGATGCCGTGGCGCCGCCGGGCGGCCAGGTTGGAGGAGGAGGCGAACCCTGCGAGGTATGACGCCCGCGCCGAGGCGACCGCGGCCTCCTCGTGGGTACGACGCGACCCCATCTCGATGCACGGCCGCCCATCGGCGGCCCACGTCATCCGCGACGCCGCGGCCGCGATCGCCGAGTCGTGGTTGTAGATCGACAGCAGCACGGTCTCGAGCAGCACCGCCTCGGCGAAGGTGGACTCCACCACCAGCAGCGGCGACCCGGGGAAGTAGACCTCGCCCTCGGGGTAGCCCCAGATGTCGCCGCCGAAGCGGTAGTCGGCCAGCCACGCGCAGGTCGGCTCGTCGACCACGCCGCCGTCGCGCAGCAGGGCCAGCACGTCGTCGTCGAAGCGGAACCGCTGCACCGCGTCGAGCACCCGGCCGGTGCCGGCCACGACGCCGTACCTGCGGCCCTCGGGCAGCCGCCGGGCGAACAGCTCGAAGACCGCCCGCCGGTGCCCGGTGCCGCTGCGCAGCGAGGCCTGCAGCATCGTCAGCTCGTAGTGGTCGGTCAGCAGTGCGGTGGACGTCACGTCGCCAGCCTAGGCAACCGGACAGTCGTTCGTGCGCGGGTATTCGGGGGCACACGGAGGGCTTGCCCCCCGGGTGTGGGGACAATGGGGGTGTGACCGCAGCGCCGAGCCCCACCGAGGTCGAACGCCCCGACGTCGACGACGTCGTGCAGCCCGACCTTCCGTGGATCACGATCGTGTGGAACGACCCGGTCAACCTGATGTCCTACGTCACGCACGTCTTCCGGGAGTACTTCGGCTACCCCAAGGAGAAGGCCGAGAAGCTGATGATGCAGGTGCACCAGGAGGGCAAGGCCGTGGTCTCCCACGGCGGCCGCGAGGAGATGGAGCGCGATGTGCAGGCGATGCACGGCTACGGGCTGTGGGCGACCCTGCAGAAGGCCGACAAGTGATGGCCTCGGGCTTCACCCGTGGGCGCCGAGGTCGCATCCTCGGGGTGTTCTCGCCGCTGGAGGCCGAGATGCTGCGCAGCCTGGTCTCGCAGGTCGTCGAGCTGTTGCGCGACGAGGCGCCGGAGCCCTCGCAGGCCCGCGACCCGCTGGAGGCGCTGCTCGACGTCGAGGGGCCCATCACGACGCCGGAGGACCCGGTACTGGCGCGCCTGCTGCCCAACGCGTACACCGACGACGAGGAGGCGGCCGGCGAGTTCCGCCGCTTCACCGAGCGCGGGCTGCGCGACGAGAAGGCCCGGCTGGGCCGGCAGGTGATCGCCGACCTGGAGGAGGCGGGGCTGACGCCCGAGGTCGACGCGGAGGGCGAGGACATCGAGCTCGACCTCGCACCGGAGCGGTCGCAGGCGTGGCTGCGCTGTTTGACCGACGTGCGCCTGGCCCTGGCCACCCGGCTGGGCGTGACCGACGACGACGAGGACTACTGGTACGGGCTGGCCGAGGACGACCCGCGCGCGTACATGCACGACGTCTACGACTGGCTGGGCTACGTGCAGGAGAGCCTGGTACAGGCTGTCAGCTGAACGACGGCGTCTCACCATGCGGACGCGCTGACGAGCGGCGTGGGCGGGCCCGCCGCCCGCCGTACAGTCGGGGGCGTGCTGACCATCGACCAGGCGACGTGGGACGCGATCGTCGCGCACGCCCGCCGTGACCACCCCGACGAGGCGTGCGGCGTGGTGGCCGGACCGGAGGGGTCGGGCCGGGCGGAGCGGTTCGTGCCGATGCTCAACGCGGCGCGGTCGCCGACGTTCTACGAGTTCGACTCCGCCGACCTGCTCGCGCTGTACAAGGAGATGGACCAGCGCGACGAGGAGCCGGTGGTGGTCTACCACTCCCACACCGCGACCGAGGCCTACCCCTCGCGCACGGACATCGGGCTGGCGATGGAGCCGAACGCGCACTACGTGCTGGTGTCCACCCAGGAGTGCGGCAACGACGAGGGCCCGGTGGAATTTCGCTCCTTCCGCATTGTTGAGGGAGAGGTGACCGAGGAGGAGGTGCGCGTCGTCGGCTCCTACGACCACGCAGACACAGCACCCGCCGAGGCCACCAGCACCGCCGACCAACCCCTGGAGCAGGAGTAAGATGGCAATCGAGGTTCGCGTCCCGACGATCCTGCGCGCACACACCCGCGGCGAGAAGGCCGTGCCGGCGCATGGCGCCACGCTCGGCGAGGTCATCGACGACCTGGAGTCCAACCACCCCGGCATCAAGGAGCGTCTGGTGGAGGGCGAGGACGTGCGGAAGTTCATCAACGTCTACGTCAACGACGAGGACGTGCGGTTCACCGGCGGGCTGAAGACGCCGGTCGACGACGGCGACTCCGTGGTGGTCCTGCCCGCGGTCGCCGGCGGCTGACCGACGATCCTTCGCGCCGAGACTGCGCGAACGTCCCAGAGATAGGCTCATGCGCTTCGACTCGCTGCTCGACACCGTCGGCGGCACGCCGCTGGTGGGGCTTCCCCGCCTGTCGCCGTCGCCCGACGTACGCCTGTGGGCCAAGCTCGAGGACCAGAACCCCACCGGCTCGATCAAGGACCGCGCCGCGCTGTGGATGCTGCTGGCCGCGGAGAAGGACGGCGCACTGCGGCCGGGCTGCACGATCCTGGAGCCGACCTCGGGCAACACCGGCATCTCGCTGGCGATGGCGGCCAGGCTGCGGGGCTACCGCCTGGTCTGCGTGATGCCGGAGAACACCTCCGAGGAACGCCGTCTGCTGCTGCGGATGTGGGGCGCGGAGATCGTGGCCTCGCCCGCGGCGGGCGGCTCCAACGAGGCCGTCCGCGTCGCCAAGGAGCTGGCCGAGGAGCACCCCGACTGGGTGATGCTCTACCAGTACGGCAACCCCGCCAACGCGCTCTCGCACTACGAGGGCACGGCACCGGAGATCCTCGAGGACCTGCCGTCGCTGACCCATTTCGTCGCCGGCCTGGGCACCACCGGCACGCTGATGGGCGCGGGGCAGTACTTCCGTGAGCACAAGCCCGACGTGAAGGTCATCGCCGCCGAGCCGAGGTACGGCGAGCTCGTCTACGGGCTGCGCAACCTCGAGGAGGGCTTCGTCCCCGAGCTCTACGACGACACGCTGATCGACGGCCGCTTCTCGGTGGGCCCGCGCGACGCCGTACGCCGTGTGCGCGAGCTGCTCGAGCTCGAGGGCATCTTCGCCGGCATCTCGACCGGCGCGATCCTGCATGCCGCGCTCGCGCAGGCCGCGAAGTCGGTCAAGGTCGCGGAGCGGGCCGACATCGTGTTCGTGGTCGCCGACGGCGGCTGGAAGTACCTCTCCACCGGAGCCTACGAAGGCACCATCGACGAGGCCGAGGAGCGCCTCGAGGGCCAGCTCTGGGCCTGACGCGCAGCCCCGGCCGCCGGCGTCAGAGCCGTCACGTGTGGTCTTGGTCGCAGATGCCTGGAAGCGGGGGTGGCGGCCCGTAGGCTTGTGCGCCGTGGCAGACGCACCCATCGGCATCTTCGACTCGGGCTTCGGTGGCCTCACCGTGGCCCGCTCGGTGCTGGACCAGCTGCCGCACGAGCCGATCCTCTACCTCGGCGACACCGCCCGGCAGCCCTACGGCCCCAAGCCGATCGGGGAGGTCCGCGAGTACGCCCTGGAGTGCCTCGACCACCTCGTCGAGCAGGGCGTCAAGGCACTGGTGATCGCGTGCAACTCGGCCAGCGCGGCGGTGCTGCGCGACGCCCGCGAGCGCTACCCGGTGCCGGTCGTCGAGGTGATCTTCCCCGCCACCCGGCGCGCGGTCGCGGCCACCCGCAGCGGGCAGGTCGGGGTCATCTGCACCGAGGCGACCGCGGCCTCGATGGCCTACGACGACGCGTTCGCCGCCGCACCGCACGTCAAGCTCCGCACGCAGGCGTGCCCCCGGTTCGTGGAGTTCGTCGAGCAGGGCACGACCAGCGGCCCCGAGCTGCTGGCCGCCGCGCACGAGTACCTCGACCCGCTCGCAGCCCGCGGGGTCGACACGCTCATCCTGGGCTGCACGCACTACCCCCTGCTGACCGGTGCGATCTCCTACGTCATGGGCGACGAGGTGACGCTGGTGTCCAGCGCCGAGGAGACCGCCAAGGACGTCTACGGCCTGCTCGTCCGGCACGGGCTGGAGCGCCACGACGCGCTGCCCGCGCCGGTGCACCGGTTCCTGACCACGGGCCAGCCCGCCGAGTTCCGCGAGGTCGGCCAGCGGTTCCTCGGCCCCGAGCTCGACGCCGTCGACCAGTTCGCGTGGATGCGCCTGTGAAGCTCACCATCATCGGCATGTCCGGCTCCTACCCCGGCCCGGACTCTCCCGCCTCCTGCTACCTGGTGGAGCAGGAGCACGACGGGCGTCCCTTCCGCCTGCTGCTCGACCTCGGCAACGGCGCCCTCGGACCGCTGCAGCGCCACGTCGACCTCGACCAGGTCGACGCCGTGCTGCTGAGCCACCTGCACGCCGACCACTGCCTCGACCTGTGTGGGTACTACGTCGTGCGCAAGTACGGCCCGGGTGGACCGTGGCCGCGAATCCCGGTCTACGGACCGGCGGGCACGGCCGACCGGATGGCGCGCGCCTACGACCTGCCGCCGCAGCCGGGGATGCACCACGAGTTCGACTTCCGTCCCTTCCCTGCCGATGGCTTCCCGCTCGGGCCCTTCTGGGTGCGCACGACCCGGGTGGCGCACCCCGTCGCCGCCTACGCCATCCGGCTCGAGACCCAGGGCCGCTCGCTGGTCTACAGCGGCGACACCGGCGTCTGCGAAGCGCTGCTCGAGATCGCCCGCGGTGCCGACCTGTTCCTGTGCGAGGCGTCGTTCACCGAGACCACCGACAATCCGCCCGACCTGCACCTCACGGGCCGGCAGGCCGGCCAGTCCGCGGCTCGCGCCGACGTGCGCCGACTCGTGCTGACCCACGTCCCGCCGACGACCGACGGCAAGCAGGTGTTCGCCGAGGCCGAGGCCGTCTACGCGGGCGAGCTCGACCTCGCCAGGTGCGGAGCGACGTACACGCTCTGACGCCGCCCCTGCCGATTCGCCTGCGGTCGGTAGGGTTCCCGGCATGAAGCGAGTCGACGGACGTGACCCCTCCCAGCTGCGGCCGGTCCGCCTCCAGCGCGGCTGGCTCGACCACGCAGCCGGCTCGGTGCTGGTGGAGTTCGGCCGCACCCGGGTGCTGTGCGCGGCCAGCGCCTCGACCGGGGTGCCGCGCTGGCGCAAGGACTCCGGCCTGGGCTGGGTGACGGCCGAGTACGCCATGCTGCCGAGCTCGACGCACACCCGCTCCGACCGCGAGTCGGTGAAGGGGCGCGTCGGCGGACGCACCCACGAGATCTCCCGGCTGGTCGGTCGCTCGCTGCGCGCGATCATCGACTACAAGGCGCTCGGCGAGAACACCATCGTCCTCGACTGCGACGTGCTCCAGGCCGACGGCGGCACCCGCACGGCCGCGATCACCGGCGCCTACGTCGCGCTGGCCGACGCGGTCGCCCACCTGCGGTCCGAGGGGTCGCTCAAGGGCGAGCCGCTGACCGGCTCGGTCTCCGCGGTGTCGGTGGGCATCATCGACGGGATCCCGATGCTCGACCTGTGCTACGAGGAGGACGTGCGCGCCGGCACCGACATGAACGTCGTGATGACCGGCGACGGCCGCTTCGTCGAGGTGCAGGGCACCGCCGAGGGCACGCCGTTCGACCGCGCCGAACTCGACGCGCTGCTCGGGGTCGCATCCGACGGCTGCGCCGAGCTCACCCGGCTGCAGCAGGCGGCACTCGGCTCGTGACCGAGGTCTTGCTGGCGACACGCAACGGCGCGAAGCTGGTCGAGATGCAGCGGATCCTGGCGCCGCTGGTACCCGCCATCACGGTGCTCGGTCTCGACGACGTGCGCCCGTACGCCGAGCCGCGCGAGACCGAGTTCACCTTCGAGGGCAACGCGTTGCTGAAGGCGCGCGCTGCGCTGAAGGCCACCGGCCTGCCGTCGCTGGCCGACGACAGCGGGCTGTGCGTGGACGCGCTCAACGGCATGCCCGGCGTACTGTCCGCGCGGTGGTCGGGCGGCGAGAAGGACGACCATCGCAACAACGCGCTGCTCCTGGCGCAGCTGAGCGACGTGCCCGACAAGTCGCGCACCGCGCAGTTCCGCTGCTCGGTCGCGTTCTGCGCGCCCGACGCGCCGCCGTTGGTGCGGGCCGGGGTGATGCGCGGCCGCGTCATCCGCGAGACGCGCGGGCAGGGAGGGTTCGGCTACGACGTGCTTTTCGTGCCCGACGGCCACACCCGCACGACAGCGGAGATGGACGCCGACCTCAAGGACGAGCTCAGCCACCGCGGCAAGGCGCTGCGCGCGATCGCCCCCGTCGTCGCCAAGGCGCTGTCGCGCTGACGGGTGCCAGAGGAGGGATTCGAACCCTCACGCCCGAGGGCACCGACACCTAAAGCCGGCGTGTCTGCCTTTCCACCACTCTGGCTGCAGTTGCCTCATCCTAGGCGGCCATGACGTCCCAAGGACACGGCACTTTGCCTGAGCGTCCGGCGTCTCCAGCGCGGACTCCGCCTCGCTGCCGGACGACCGGGCAAAGTCACCCCTCCCTCGGACGTCGCCGCGGTGACGACGCGGGCTCAGACGCCCATCTCGCGGCGGAGCTTGGCGACGTGGCCGGTGGCTTTGACGTTGTACATCGCGCGCTCGATCCTGCCGTCCTCGTCGACCACGAACGTCGACCGGATGACGCCCTGCACGGTCTTGCCGTACATCTTCTTCTCGCCGTAGGCGCCGTAGGCCTGCAGCACCGACTTGTCGGCGTCGGAGAGCAGCGTGATCGTCAGCGCGTCGTTGGCGCGGAACTTCGCCAGCTGCTCGGGCTTGTCCGGTGAGATACCGACCACCGAGACGCCGGCGGCCTGCAGCGCGTCGAGGGAGTCGGTGAAGTCGCATGCCTGGGTGGTGCACCCCGGGGTCATCGCCGCGGGGTAGAAGTAGACGACCACCTTGCGGCCGGCGAAGTCACCGAGCGACACGGTCGCGCCGGTGTCGTCGGACAGGCTGAAGTCGGGAGCCGCGTCGCCGGGCTCGAGTCGTTGGTCGGTCACGTCGCTGTCTCCATCCGTCTGCGGCACCGGGCGCACCGCCCGCAGCGCGCTTATTGCGAATATGTTGCAGGTAACTATGCTAGGCAACAACAGGGCCGCCCACTGCGACAGCGACCAGCCCCGAGCATCTCACTACCGAGGGAGCACCCGATGCACGTCCCCGACGGGTTCCTGGACGCGCCGACCTCCCTGGCCACCGCCGGGGTCGCCGCCGCCGGGATCGCCGTCGCTCTGCGTGGGGCACGACGCGAGCTCGACGAGCGGACCGCGCCGATGGCCGGGCTGGTCGCGGCGTTCGTGTTCGCGGCGCAGATGGTCAACTTCCCGGTCGGGGCCGGCACCAGCGGGCACCTGCTCGGTGGCGCGCTGGCCGCCGTGCTCGTGGGGCCGTGGACCGCCATCCTCTGTGTGAGCGTGGTGCTGATCGTGCAGGCGCTGCTGTTCGCCGACGGCGGCATCACCGCGCTCGGCACCAACGTCACCCTGCTCGCCGTCGTCGCGGTCGTCGCCGGCTGGCTGGTCTTCCGCGGGCTGCAGCGGGTCTTACCCAACACCACCGCGATGGTCGCACCGGCAGCGGCCGTGGCCGCGTTCGCGGCCGTGCCGGTCACCGCCACCGCGTTCACCGGGCTGTACGCCGTGGGCGGCGCGGCGCCGATCCCGCTGGACGGTCTGCTGACCGCCATGCTCGGCTGGCACACCCTGATCGGCGTGGGCGAGGCCGTCATCACCGGGCTCACCGTGGCCAGCCTCACCGCGGTGCGCCCCGATCTGGTGCTGGGGGCCCGGCGTGCGCTGCGCGCGCGCCCGCTCGAGGTCCGCGATTTCGTGGCGCAGGAGGCGTGATGACGCGTCGCACCGTGTACGTCGGAGTCGCCGCGGCCGCGCTGCTGCTGGCCGGTGTGGTCAGCCTGGTCGCCTCCAGCAGCCCTGACGGGCTGGAGCGGGTCGCGCACGACCAGGGAATCGCCAAGGCCGAGCGCGAGCACGTCCTCGGCGACGGGCCGCTGGCCGAGTACGGCGTCGCGGGCGTCGACGACCCGCTGCTGTCCGGGGCGCTGGCCGGCGTGTCCGGGGTGCTCGTCGTGCTCGCGCTGACCTCGGGTGTCGTGCTCGTCGTCCGGCGCAGAGGCGCCGACGATGGGCGCTGAGCACGGCCACCGGCTGCACTACCACGGTCACTCGCTCGTGCACCGGCTCCCGGCGCACTGCAAGGTCGTCGCGCTGGTGGGGTTCGTGCTGTGCGTCGTGGCCACTCCGACGACCGCCTACGCGGCCTACGCGATGCACGCCGCGGGTCTGCTGGCCGCGATCGGCGTCTCCCGGGTGCCGCCCGCCTTCATCGCGCGCCGGATGGTCGTGGAGACACCGTTCGTCGTGTTCGCTCTGCTGCTGCCGTTGGTGGCGAGTGGCCAGCAGACCGCGGTATGGGGGGTCGCGGTCTCCGAGCGTGGACTGGAGGCCGCCATCGCCCTCGTCTGCAAGGGAACTCTCGGGGTGGTGGCGTCCCTGCTCCTGGCGGCCACCACCGAGCCGCGCGACCTGCTCGCCGGCCTCGAGCGACTGCGGCTGCCGCGACAGCTGGTCGAGATCATGGGCTTCATGATCCGCTACCTCGACGTGTCGACGGCCGAGCTGTCGCGCATGCGGGTCGCCCGGCTCTCCCGCGGCTTCCAGACCCGGGGCGTGCGGGCGTGGCCGGTGCTGGCGCGGTCGGGCGGAGCGCTGTTCATCCGGTCCTACGAGCGCGGCGAGCGCGTGCACCTGGCGATGCTGTCCCGCGGCTACACCGGCAGCCTGCCCGCCCTGGCGCCGGCGCCTGCCACCGCTACGCACTGGCGCCATGCCGCGCTGCTGCCGCTGGTCGCGCTGCTCGCCCTCGCTGCCGCCTGGGTGGTGGTCTAGATGGGGACCCCGGTGCTGGAGGTGCAGGGGCTGGCCTACGCCTACGCCGACGGGCACCAGGCGCTGTACGGCGTGGACCTGCACGTGCACCGCGGCGAGCGGGTTGCCCTGCTCGGCCCCAACGGTGCGGGCAAGACGACTCTGGTGCTGCACCTCAACGGCATCCTCGCCGCCGGCCGCGGCAGCGTGCGTGTCTGTGGGCTGGAGGTCGCCAGGCCCAACCTGCAGGAGATCCGCCGTCGCGTCGGGGTGGTTTTCCAGGACCCCGACGACCAGCTGTTCATGCCGACCGTGCGCGACGACGTCGCGTTCGGCCCGGCCAACCTCGGCGTCCGCGGCGCCGAGCTGGACCGTCGGGTCGCCGACGCGCTGGACCAGGTGGGCATGGGCGAGTACGCCGACCGGCCGCCGCACCACCTCTCGTTCGGCCAGCGCCGCCGGGTCGCGGTGGCCACCGTGCTCGCGATGCAGCCCGAGATCCTGGTGCTCGACGAGCCGTCGTCCAACCTCGACCCGACCGCGCGTCGCGAGCTCGCCGACATCCTGCGGGGGTTGGACGTCACCGTGCTGATGGTGACTCACGACCTGCCGTACGCGCTGGAGCTGTGCCCGCGCTCGGTGGTGCTGTCGGACGGGGTGATCGTGGCCGACGGACCGACACCCGCCGTACTCAGCGACGAGGCGCTGATGCGGGCGCACCGGCTGGAGCTGCCCTTCGGCTTCGACCCTCGTGCGGTCCGGCCAGGCGCCTGACCGCGCCCACCGCGCCTGTCCCCGCGGCCGCACCCACCGGTAACCTCTAGCGCGGACACCGACCACTCCGAGGAGGATGCCGTGAGTCAGGCCCAGACGCCGGCCAAGCACCGCGCCGACGTACCCGCCGCCAACCGGTCGCCGCAGGATCTCGAGCACGACATCGAGAACACGCGCGACCGCCTCGCGGACACCCTCGACGAGCTGCTCTTCCGCATCAAACCCAAGACGATCGTGCAGCGCCAGATCGAGGACACCAAGTCCCACTTCGTCGATGCCCAGGGCCAGGTGCGCACCGAGAAGGTCGCGGCCGTCGCCGGGGCCGTGGTCGGTGTGGTCGCGTTCTTCGTGGTGGTCCGCAAGCTGTCCAACCGCAAGGGCTGAGTGCGGTTTGAGTGTGGAGCAGCCCCGCGTCGGTGACGATAAGTTGCCGATCCGCATGCTGCACGACCGCGTACTGGTCAGCATCGACCTCGAGCACGGCGAGCGGCGTTCCTCCGGCGGCATCGTGATCCCGGCGACCGCGAAGATGGGGCGCCGTCTGGAGTGGGCCCGCGTCGTCGCCATCGGTGCCAACGTGCGCACGGTCGAGGTCGGCGACCGGGTGCTGTTCGACCCCGAGGAGCGTGCGGAGGTCGAGGTCGGCGGGCAGGACTACGTCCTGCTGCGTGAGCGTGACCTGCACGCGGTGGCCTCCGAACGGCTGCCCCACGGGCAGACCGGCCTCTACCTCTAGCCTGCGGTCCGCGCGTACGACGTTCGCGTCGTCAGGGTCAGTTGCCGGCGGAGGCGTCGACCGGGATCGACTCGTCGGTGACCGTGCCGGCGGCTGCGCCGAGGGCACCGGCCCCGCCGACCAGCTGCTCACGCTCGGTCCAGAAGGCGAGGAAGTTCTCCTCGGTCAGCGGCCGCGACATCACGTAGCCCTGAATCAGCGGGCAGCCCATCTCCTCCAGAAGCCGCTGCTGCGCCTCGGTCTCCACGCCCTCGGCGACGGTCTCCATGCCCAGCGCCCGCGACAGCCGCAGCACCGCACCGACGATCTCCGCGTCGACCACGTCCTGGTCCAGACCCGCGGTGAACGTGCCGTCGAGCTTGACCACGTCGACGGGCAGGTGCTTGAGGTAGGACAGCGACGAGTAGCCGGTGCCGAAGTCGTCGATGGCCACGCGCACGCCGAGATCACGCAGTGCGTGCACCGTCCGAAGCGTGGTCGTCGTGTCGGTCATCAGCGCCGACTCGGTGATCTCCAGGCACAGCTGTGATGGCGCCAGACCCGTGCGCAGCAGGCAGTCGCCGATCTCGTCGGCCAGGGAGGGGGAGGAGAACTGCAGCGCTGACAGGTTGACCGAGACGCTGAGCGGCTCGCGGTCGGGGTGGGCGAGGGTCCACGCGTGTACGGCGCGGCACGACTCCTCGAGCACCCACCGGCCCAGCGGGACGATGAGGCCGGTCTCCTCGGCCAGCGGGATGAACTGGTTGGGCATGACCATGCCGCGCTGCTGGCTCTGCCAGCGCACCAGTGCCTCGACACCGACGACGCGGCCTACGTCGGTGGTGACGATCGGCTGGAAGTGCACGCTGAGCTGCTGGTCGTTGATCGCGGCGCGCAGCTGGCCCTCGAGGTCGAGACGCTCCCGGGCGTTCTCGATCAGGTCCTCCGACGCCATCCGCACGCAGTTGCCGCCCTCGGCCTTGGCGGCGTACGCGGCGGTGTCGGCGGCGGCGAGCACGTCCTCGCGGCTCTGGTTGGCGTGCGCACCTGCGACGCCGATCGACGCCGACGTGTGGATGACCACGTCGCCGAGGTCGAAGGCCGGCTCCAGCGCCCGGTGCACGCGGTGCGCGATCTGTTCCAGCTGGTCGGTACCAGGCACGTCCTCGACCAGCATGACGAACTCGTCGCCCGAGAACCGTGCGACGGTGTCGGCGGCCGAGAGGCTGCGGCGCAGCCGGTGGGCAACCTGGATCAGCAGTCGGTCGCCGACCAGGTGACCGTAGGAGTCGTTGACCAGCTTGAACCGGTCGAGGTCGACGAACAGCACGCCGTGCTCGCCGCCCGACTTCACCAACCGGGCCAGGGCGTGGTCGAGCCGGTCGGTGAGCAGCCGACGGTTGGGGAGCCCGGTCAGCTCGTCGTGAAGCGCACGGTGGGCCATCGCGTTCTGCAGCGCCCGCCGTTCGGTGATGTCGCGCAGCACCAGCACCGCGCCGGTGTGGCTGTCGTCGCTGTCGCCGGTGCGCAGCGGCGTGAGGCTGTAGGCGACGTCGAGACTGCTGATGCCGGGGCACAGCAGGATCGCGTCGACGTCGCGCTCGACGGTCTCGTCCGCCACCATCTTGGCGAAGTCGGTGGGCCGGGTCCCCTGCTTGAGGGCACACACGTCGGCGATGCTCTGGCCGAGCAGCTCGTCCTCGTGCTCGTGCCCGGTCATCTTCACCGCGGCCGGGTTGGCGAACGTTACCCGGGCGTCCAGGTCCATCGCGATGACGCCCTCGCTCTGCGAGTATGTGATGGTCCGCAGGCGCGCGATCAGCTCGGTCGTGCGCAGGACGTCGCCGGCGACCCCGGCGAGTGTCTTGAGCATCGACCGCTCGGCAGAGGTCCAGTCCCGCGAGCCGTGAATACGCGCGACGCACAGGTGACGGCCCGACCCGAGCGGTGAGGTCAGCCCGCGTTCCGGGCAGGCATCCTCCGAATCGAGAATCCTGACGGTCTCGGCGCCGGTGAGCTCGCGAGCCGCCCGGACGAGGTCATCGATCACAGCTTCAGACTTTGTCTGGGCCCGCAGCGACGCCGTTGCTCGCTGCAGCTGCTCGGCGGCCTGGCGGGCGGAGATCTCGCGCAGCACCGCTGCGTAAGCTTGCTGCACGAAGATGACCAGGCCAGCTGCGATGAATGCCGACCAGGGGTTGTTGCCGATCGCAAGCGTGGCGACGCCGCCAAGCGTCATGGCCCCCGCCCATGGTCCGAAACGGGTCACGACTTCGCGAAGAGCTTTGAGGTCGTGAGTTCCGCCGGCGTAGGTGACCATGGTGCGTACAGCCAGGGCCGTGAAGGCCGTGTAGACGAGCGCACCGAGCATGGCCGTGACCACGAGGCCCAGATGCGGTTCTGGTGTCGGCGTGGCGCCGAGGGCCTGGACAAGCAGGATGGCGATCGTGCACGCCAGGAGATGGACACCTAGGTTGAAGGCCGACTTGACTACCGGCCTGTGGGTGACGACGGCGCCTACCGCGAGGCTCAGGGCCGTGATTGCGAAAATCTCCGACGGCGCGAGCATGGCCAGCATCGGAACGTAGAGGACGTCGTCCAGGGTCAGGAGCTCGACGTTGCCCGTGGTCGCCAGGCTACGCATCGGGCGAGCGTTGAAGAGCACAAGCAAGCAGCCGATGATCGCGCCGGCCACACTGAAGTTCGCCCAGTCACCGTCCGTGACCACAATGGCCGCGGCAACGCCAGCCGCCAGCACGACGAGGCTAACGGCCGCCACGCGTCTGGGCGGTGGCGCCTGCCGGGCGATGGTCATGTCATCATTGTGCACGGTCGGTCACGAGTGAGGGACGTTATGCGACGGATTGGTAGGGCCCAGCCTGGAGCCCTACTTCCGGCAAACTCAGCATCAGGGCCGGCTCCCCTCACGGGAAGCCGGCCCTGAGATCAGTCGTTGAGTGTCAGCCCCACTGGGAGCCGAAGGTCTGCACCTTCTTGCCTGGGTCGCTGATCCCCCACTGCGAGCCCTTGGCGGAGGCGGTGTCGGCCACGCCGACGTTGACGGCGATGAGGGCAACGGTGGAGATCGCCGCAGCGATGATCCGGCGTACGTTCATGAGGGGAGCTCCTCTGAGAAGAGTTGGTGAGATTATCGTGCGCCCGAGTGAACGGCGTCAATCGTCAGGCTGAGCCACTTTTTCCGCCCGAGGCAACACGCATGGTTACGAACTAGCACTGACCGTGAGCCGGGTTTGCTCACGTCAAGTACTTAGTGTATGGCGCTGAGTAGCCAGCGGGGGCGAAAATCTTAAAGAAGTCGTAAAGCGCATGTTGTCCCTCCCGTCAGAACCCCGCCCGTGCGACCCTTCTGACCACAACCGTCAGTGATGTTACAGCCGTCCCTTGGCGATGCGCCAGAGCGCGGCAGGGCCCTCGGCCGGCGCATGGCCTGATCGTCCTGCTTTGCCGTAAACCAGAGACAAAATACGTCACCGACCGTCACATCTTGGCGGGGAACAACTACGGAATGCGACCAAGCGCGCCCAGGACGGCGGCCGGGGCGGCTCGCCGTACCCGCGCACATGCACGTCGTCGAAGGCCCGCGCCGGCAACCGTCAGTAGTCGACCCGCCCGTTCGCGTTGGCCGACACCGCGGGCCGTCTCTCGGCCAGCGTGAGCGTGACCTTTGCCGAAGAGGGGTCGGTGACGGTGTCGGAGCTGCTGACCCGCGCCGACGCGGCGACCGCGAAGCGCTCCGCAAGGGCCGCCCCGCCACCTACGCCGCCGAGACCGCGGCCGCCTCGGTGGCGGCCTCCCACGGGTGGAGCGCATCGTGCGTCGGACCCGGCCTGGTGGTCTGGGTGGAGGCGGCCCTCGGCGAGTCCGCGTTGCCGCCTGATGCGCTCGTGCTCGAGCTCACCAAGAGCGTGTTCAGCGACTCCGACGAGCACGCCGAGGTGTTGCGCGAGGTGCGGCGACTGGGCGTCAAGCTGGTCACCGACGACTTCGGCACCGGCTACTCGTCGCTGTCGTACCTGCGACGGTTGCCGATCGACGGGCTGAAGATCGAGGTCGTTCGTCGCCGACCTGGTGGTCGAGGACCGCAACCGCACTGTCACCGACGCGATCGTGCGGATGGCGCTGGACCTGCGGATGCCGGTGATCGCCGAGGGCATCGAGACCGGAAATGCAGCTCAGCGCGCTGCAGGCGCCCGGGTGCCTGCTCGGCCGGGGCCGCCTGTTGAGCCACCCGCTGACCGCTGAGCGGATGTCCGACCTGCTGGCCGCTGACGGCGGTCCGCTTCCGGGGGCCGCCGTCGCTTACGAGACGACTTCGCGGGCACTGCCTCCAGCACCTCGCGACCGCGGCGGTCCACGAACCTCGTGAACGCCTGCTGCGCGTAGCCCAGGACGATGGCATAGGCGAGGATCTGACCCCTGGTGTCCAGGATGGACAGGCCGGGGACGAACCGCCCGTGGATGAGTAACAGCCCGGCCAGAGCGGTGATCGCACCGAGCGGAAGCTTGATCAGGGCCAGCATGAGCGGCACCCCGAAGGGCGTGGTCGTGCCCTGCAGCCGACGGATCGCGACCACTGCCGCGACGCCCCCACCCACTGACCCGAGGAACTCGACCAGGGCGGCGTCGGCTGACGTCGCTCCGCGGTCTTTACCCAGCGGGCAGGAGACGAGATCTGCGTTGTCGTTGTCCTCGTCGTAGAAGCACAAGGGCAGATGGTTCGGGTCGATCCACCCGATGACGGCCAGCGCGACGCTCAGTGCGATCAGGCCGAAAAAGCACCACAGCAGCAGGTTGCGAAAACTACGCACGCGCGCGTACTGCTCGTCCTGCTCGCTGAACGCGACACGTAGGGCTTCCCCGATCGCAGCCCGTTTTCGGCACGCCGCAGCGTCCGCCTCGCGGGCCCTGCACTCGGCCGAGCGCTCTTCGGCGGTGCCTTGTTCCGCGGCGCGGCGTTCGGCGGCATGCGCTTCGGCGGCGCGTTGCTCCCGAGCTTTGCGCCGACGCAGCGGGACCAGTCGCCGTGCCGGGGAACGTTGCACCGGGCTCGGCTGCTCGGGGTCTGCGGTCTTCTGCGGGGCCGGCGAGACCAGTGCCGCCTCGAGCTGTGGCCGCCGCGGATCGTCGGGCTTGAGCAAGGTTTGGAGCAGGGCGGTCGCCCGACCTGCTTGCAGGTCGAGCTCGCATGGGGGGACGTGCTGGGCGAGCAGCACCTCGGCTGTGTGCAAGCTCAGCCACGCGTGGTGCGCATGGCCGAACGACCTGGCTGCCCTGTGGACCTCATCGATCAGGTGCTGGAAGTCAGCTGGAACGGGCCTGGTGTCCTGGGCGGCGTACCTCTGCATCCGGGAGGCCGCAAGCTGGGCGCGGGCCAGCACCGCTTCGCGCCAGTACCCGTGCGGGAACCATGACCGACGTTCGTCGTCGTTGGGGTCACGCCACAGATAGACGTGGGGGAGGACGTCGCGGATCATGTGTCGTCGCCTGGAGCGGAAGCCCGGAGGTCGGCGATGAGGATCTCCAGCTCAGAGCGCAGGTTGTCGCCGCGGCGCGGGTCGAGTACGCCGAGGTCCGACTCCTGGTCGACCACCGCCTCGAAGGCCGCGGCGTACTGTTCATCGGCCGTCTGGCCCTCGACCATCCGCAACAGGCACTCGGCAGCGTCCAGGCGACCCCAGACGTAGTCGTTCTCCCGGCTCTCGCGGTCGAGGAACGCGGCGAAGTGGTGCATCGGGATGCCGCGCAGCTTGTCCCTGCTGCCCCACAGCTTGGTGGCCTCCACCGGGCTGATGTGGCGCACCCTCGCCGGGGTGAACTGCTGCACCTGTGAGGCCGCCAGCAGCGGGAAGACGCTGATGTCCCACAGAGGAAAGCCGACGAAGGCGCGTATGACGAGCGAGGCGCGGTCGGTGTCCCAGAGCCGCAGCGTTGCTGCAAGCTCTTTCCAGGAACGCTCGCCGAGTCCGGCCAACGCGTCCTCGAGGGCCTTTCCGACCCTGTCGCGCCACTCTTCTAGCTCAGCGCCGTGGACGGCCAGGAGCTCGTCGACCCCCTTGTCCAGCCAGCCCTCGATGGAGCCGGACCGTAGGACGGGCGGTGTTCCCACCGTGCGGCCGACGTCGGCGGGGATGGCCCACACCAGACGCAGGGAGTCGTAAAGGCTGGCCTTTGTCGCGTCGAGCAGCTCACGAGGCACCTGCATCGCTCCTGGCCGCGGCCGGTACTCGTCGTTGACAGTCTGTACGGCGACCCGCAGCCGGCGCTCCCGGAACGGCAGATCGAATCGGCGGAGGAAGTCGTTCAGCTTCTGCTCGCTGGCGTCCCGATAGCCGGTCACCAGGCGCCGCAGTACCGCACGCACGTACGCCGCCTGCCGAGAGTCCCCGGGGTAGTCCAGCGCGGCGGTCGTCGCCTCGCACAGCGTCGCGGTGACCGCATCCAGCCGCAGGTCGAGGTACTGCGGCCACGACACCCCGGCTGCCGACATCGCCGCGTCGTGCATGGTCTGGGTCGCGACCTGCACGGCCGCGTAGTCGCTCGCGGGGGTGACGGTGCTGACGATGTCGCTCAGCCGTCCCTGCACCCGGTCCTCGAGCCGTTCGACGAGCTCGGTTACCTCGCGCAGGCGTTCGTTGGCCGCTCGCAGCCGGACGAGATCGTCGAGGATGGGCTCCTGCATACGCACCCCGACGAACGCGGACAGTATGGTGGCCAGCCAGCTGGGCTTGCCAGCCGGCTGGTGGGCTGTCGGCGTGGTGGTGGTCGGGGTGTCCTCCCGGGGCGGTCCGGGGTCGGGCTGCAGCACCACGAGGTAGCGCTCGACCTCGTTGCCTGCCGGCTTGCGCTGGATGGCCGAGATCGCATGTTCGAAAGGGAAGTTGTCCAGTACGCCTCCGTCGAAGAACCACGAGGCTTCGGGGTCGGCGCCTTCGGCCGTGTAGCTTTTGAACAACTCATTCCGCAGCGTGGCCATCTGTTCCTCGATTTGCGTCGGCGCCTCCTTCGCGAGTACGGCGTGCACGTCGGCGAGGCGTACCTGCGGGAACGCTCCGGGGAAGCTCGACGTCGCCCGCGCGGCGAACGCGAGTGCGGCGTCGTACTCCGGACCCAGTCCGCCCGGGCGGCCGAGCGTGGCCAGCGGCGAGCTCAGGGCGAGCACGTAGCGGTGGGTGCTGTCGTACACCGGTCGGTCGCCCTCCCACACCGAGACCGATCGCGGGCGCCCCTTGACATCCGTGACGGTGACGAAAAGATCCAGGGTGCCGTCGCCGCCTGTCGGCAACGACGCGCCGGACCGTGTGGAGTAGTTCATGTCGCGCAGGCCGTTGTAGGCGTGCCGCAGCAGCAGGTCCCCGTCCAGCGGGGCGGTGGCGCCGCCGAACGCTGCCCGCCCCAGGAACTGGAGGGCACGCAAGGGCATGGGACCGACACCGCGCACCAGTCGGCGCAGGTCCCCCTGCTGCATCCAGATGTCGCGCAGCGGCGCCTGGTCGACGCCGGTGGCCAGGCCCTTCGCCAGGAAGATGCCGTCGATGCCGCCGGCCGACGTGCCGGCGATGACGTCGACGACCACACGGGTCAGCACACCGTCGCGCTCAGCCCGCCGGCGCAGCGCCGCGGCGTACTCCTTCGCGGTGCCGGTGAGGGACCGCTCGGCCGGGGTGTCGAGCGCGCGGGAGGCCTCGGCCAGGATCTGGATCTCCCGCGTGATGCCCGCCATGTACACCGCGAGCGAGACGCCCCCGAAGCACACCAGCCCGAGCCGGATCTCACGTTCTGCCATGCCCCCACCTCGAACTCGCCATGCCCACCATGACGGTGAGCGCGCTGCCCTGCGGTATCCGTGATGGTCGGCCTGTTCGATGCGTCCAGCAATAGCCCGGATGGACCATTTGTCACCGCACAGTCACTCTGTGTGGAAATCGGCGCTGCGCCTCCGCGCCCGCTCGCCCATGGCGGGCGGCACGCGCGACGAGGGCGGCCCCACGGGGGGCCGCCCTCGCCGTCCTTGCGTCGTCTGCCTTACCGGAGGTTGTACCGGTTCCGCAGCAGCGGGCTGACGTTGCCTGCCCGGTCGATCGCGATCGCCTTCAGCGTCTGGCTGGAGGTGATGCGGATCCGCTTGCCCCGGTAGACCGCACCGCTGTTACGCGTGGGCCTGGCCTGCTTGCCGTTGCCCAGCGTGTAGCGGATCTGGTTGCCCGGAGCCGACCGGAGCGCCACCCGCCGCGGCCGGTTCAGCGTGCCGGCACGGACCGATGCCCGCGGCGCATTGGGGGCGACCAGGTCCTTCAGCAGCACTGCGGAGGGCCCGCCGAAGCTGGCGGTCTCACCCGCCATGGTGTGCCGTGAGTTGACCACGATCCGGCCGTTCAGAGGCCGCAGCTGGCGCCGGGTGAACGTGGCGGTCCACGCGTTTCCGGTCACCGCGGCGGCCTTCGTCACCACACGAGCCGGCGTGCTCGGGTCACGGTCGGTGAGGTTGACCTGCACACCCTCGGCGGCGAAGGTGCTACCGCGGACGGTCAGACCGCGGGCCACCGTGCGGGTGTTCACCGCGTTCGGCGCCACGTTCGAGACCTCCCACTGGGCGGAGCTGCCGTCACAACCCGGCGCCGGGCCGGGGGTGTCGCCCAGACCGTCGAGCAGCATGCCCTCCTCCGGAAGGACCGCCACGTGGCCGAAGCCGGTGGCGTGCCCGTCACCGAGCAGCAGACGCCGCATCTGCGCCTGGGACTTCACCGGCTCACGGTTGCGCGACGGCCGGAACGGCGACTCGTAGACCATCTGCAGGTGGCCGGGCTTGGCGCCGGGCTGGCGCTGCACGAGGATGTCGGTCGACTCGAAGCGAAGGTCGCTGCCGGCGCGGAACTCGGCCGAGTCGATGAACCCCGGGCGGATCGCCTGTCCGTTGGCCCGCTTGGCCACGAACGGTACGACGATGTCCCCGTTGCCCTTCTCCCGGGGCTGGCCGGTGAACCGCAGGTTGTCGACGATGACCTCGTCGGTGACGGTGCCGCCGGAGCTGACGCGGATGTGGTCGCCGGGCCGGATGTCGGGCGTGTGGCCCTCCCAGCAGTCGCCGGGCACCGGCGTGCCCTCGGGTCCGTGGTTGACCTCGAGCCCGATCTCGGGCGCCTCGCCCGCGGCATTGCCCGTCGCGGTGCCGATGACGACGCCGTTGCGGAGGACCTCGACGGTCAGCTCCTCGCCGGCCGCGTAGCCGAAGACCGCGACGAAGTCGATGTTCTGGAACACCGTGATGTTGGTACCGGGCGTGTTCTCCACGACGGTTCCGGATGCCGGCAGCGTCGTCAGAGCTGTCACGGCCAACGACGCGGCGGCGAGCCCTACCGCGCCCTTCTTCAGCGCACTGCGCCGGCTGGTGGGCGCCCTGCCCGGCCGGTCGAGAATTGTGTTCATGAGATCGTGCCTCCCCAGGCTTTCCACGCCCAGCTGTCGACCGGGCCTACCTGGCAGGGTCGGCGCGGCTCGTCACGGCGGCGTCAAAAGATCGCGAGGGCAGGGGGTCTGTTGTGCACAAGGGCGCCCGAAGCTGCGCGCCTGTCGCAACGGGCGCGCAGCCTCGGGATGACGGAGTGGCTACCTACCGGATGGTGTAGACCCTCCGGGCCACCTTGCTCATGTTTCCGGCCGCGTCGATGGCCCTCATCTTCAGCACACGGCTCCTGTCGATGCGGATCTGGCCGCCGCGGTACACCTTGCCGCGGTTGCGGGTGGGCGCGGCCTGCCGGCCGTTGCCCAGCGTGTACCGGATCTGCTCACCGCGACCGGCGTTCAGGGAGACGAACTGCGCTCGGGAGAAGGTCCCCGACGCGATCGAGGCGCTCGGCCGCTTGGGCGCCCGGAGGTCCTTGAGCACGGTCATCGCCAACCGTGCACGCGTGCCGTCGACCAACGCCGCGACCGAGACGCGTCCGCTCAGCCGCCGAAGGGCGGTGCGCGGAACACGCGCCGTCCAGGTCCCGTCACCCGCACGCTCGTTGGCGGCCCTGGTCAGCGTGGTGCCGTCGGCGTCGCGCAGCTGCACCCGTACGGCGGTGCCTGCCGCGATGCCCTGCACCTGGAGTCCGGAGCGGGCGTTGCGCTTGCTGATCGTCCGCGGCGTCACAGCGGTGACCGCGCGGTTGACGACCGGGGCCTCCAACGCGCAGCCGGGTCCTGGGACCGGCTCGGTGGCGCCGGTGGCGATGACCGCCTCGTTCGCCGCCGGAGCGACCTGGACGGACGGCTCCGAGAGGTTGTTGAACGCCTCCTGCTGCTGCGCGTTCATGCCGGTGAAGCTGGCGGTGAAGTTACCGCCGGTGGGACCGTCGTACCCGATGGTCCCCACCACTCCGTCCACGGTGTCCGGGGCGAGCGGCCGGAAGCGGATGGGGTCGTTGGTGCGGGCCTCGGCGACCAGCTGGTCCTCGGGGACCCGCGGTGTGACCGTCCCCCTGATCGTGAAGCTGTCGGTCCCGGTCAGAGTCGGGCCCTCGGTGAGCCGCACGTTGACCAGGCGGACCGTGTCGACGCGGGCGTGGCTCTTGAACCGCACGACGTCCCCGGCGCGCATCGTCGGGGTGAAGCGGTCCCAGCAGAAGTCGTGGTTGACCTCGAAGGTGCCGTCGGACCGGCCGGCGACCGCGCCGACGACGACACCGCGGCGCAGGACCTTCACCCGGACGAGGTCATTGGTGCGGAACCCCTCCGCACTGATGGTGCTCTCGTCCTTGAGCACCGAGATGATGTGCCCCCGCGTGACCGCGGCGTCGGCCGGGATGACCAGGCCGGCCGCGACGGCGCAGGACAAGACGCCCATCGTCGACGCCGTGACGTAGCGCTTGCCGGACTTGCCTTGCTGTTCACTGCCGGCACCGGTTACGGCTGCCGGGCGAGATGCTCGGTTCATGAGATGTGCCCTCCCCAGGCTCCCCAAACGCAGCCGCCCAGCCGGGGACCGCTTGTGTGTTGAGCGTCCCGCCGGCACGTGAAGACGCCGTAAAAAGACTCCAGCGCCCGGACCTCAGCCGGTACGGCGCCGCTGCGTGCGAGCCGACCGTGGGCCCGCGTCTGGGAGCGGAGGAGTGCGCGTCGTCAGCCGGACTGTCCGCTCTGCGCGGCCTCCTTGTTGGGCATGGCGTGCTCAGCCCGCCTGAGGTACTGCCGACGGATGTGCGACCGGTTGGCGCTGAGCGACCTGGCCACCGCACCCTTGTGGGCCCCGGCGAAGTAGCCGATGCACCAGTCCAGCTGCTGCAGCGAGTCCTCGGCCGCACTGCGGTAGCGCTCTACCTCCTCCATGAGGCGAGCGACCTCGCGCTCGAGCTGTCTGATCCGGTCCGCGTCTGTTGCCATGGTCTGCTCCACACCATTGCCGGGTTCTCCCTCGTCAGCAGCCTATGGAGTTTGTCCGGGCCGCGGTAGGGCGCGGCCTCAGCGGGCGTTCGACACGAGCAGCGCCATGACCGTGACCGTGGTGGCCGCGATGATCGTGAACACGGCGGCCCAGAACGTCGCCCAGGCCGCCCGGGAGGCTGACCTGGCGGCCCTGGCGGCCTCACGGCTGAGCTCGGTCGACGCCTGCTGGTCGAGCCTCGCCCGCAGCGAGCGCTCCTCCTCGGCCAGCAGTCGCAGGCGTTCGCTTGCCATGTGCATGGCCTCCTTGGCGGCGTTGACCTGTGAGACGTCCCGGCTTCCGAGCACCTCGCCGAAGGCCTCGACGGAGACCTCGAGGGCGTGCGAGGCCTTGTCGAGGTCGCTCTGGACCCGCTTGAGTTCCTCCTCGAGGGCGGCTCGCTCCGGCATGCACAGAGATTGGCACGCTGCGTCCTGCCCGGCGTACCCGGGTCAGGAAGGCTGGTCTCCGCGAGGCGGACGTTCAGGCGCGCCGTCGGCGCTCGGCATGCCGTCTGACCTTGGCGCGGTTGCCGCACGCGCTCATGCTGCACCAGCGGCGACGACCGCTGCGGTCGACGAAGAGCCAGCCGCAGTCGTCGCCGGGGCAGGCCCGCACGTGCGCGCTGTCCGGGCCGGTCAGCAGGTCGGCGGCGGCGCGGGCGACCGCCAACCGGGGAAGGTCGAGGCCGGCGTCCCGGGTGAACGTCCACGCGATGCGGCCCTCTGGCGAGCGGCGCAGGGTCGAGGCCGCGATCGCCGTCCCCGCGGCCGTCGAGACGCGGCGAAGGGCCCTCTGGTCGAAGCTGTCCAGGGCGGCGTCGTGGACGCTGCGGCGAAGCGTGTGCGCGGCGGCGAGCACGTGGGATGCCGCGTCCCTGTCGCGGCGGGCCGCACGGCGGATGCGGCCGACGTCATCGGGCGGCAGCAACCCGGCGTACCCCGTCCAGGCGGCGAGCCGTTCGTACGTCGGAAGCCACTCGCGGCCGGGTGCCGGCGGCTCGCCCCAGCCTGCCCAGGTGTTGCAGAAGTCCAAGGCGGGATGGCCGCCGATGAGGACCGGCAGCCGAAAGTCCTCGAACTCGACCCAGTGCATTTACCCGATTGTGACATGGCAGCGGTTGCCTTGAGCGGCTAACCCATGATCCGCTACTAACCGGTTAGAAGCATCGATACAGTTAGCAGTTGGGAGAGGTTCCGGTGCTTGCACGTACTGCAGCGGCAGGCCTGATGGCTGTCAGCGCCCTGCTGCCCGCCGTCCCCGCCGCCGCGGGAGAGGACAACCCGTCGCCGTGGACGCCGTA
>JALZDI010000282.1 GCA_030862655.1 Actinomycetota bacterium
GTGGTGCGGGGCGACCTCGCCGACCCCGAGGAGGTGCGGCGCTTCGTCGAGGAGGCCGCCGCCGGCCTCGGCCGCATCGACGTACTCGTGAACAACGCCGCTCTGTTCGCCGACGACCCCGCGACCGAGGGCCGGAGGCTCGCATTGGACGTCGCGACGTCGGACTACGCGACCTGGGTCGACGGCTGGCGGCGCACCACCGAGGTGAACCTGCTCGGGACCGCCAACGTGACCTACCAGGTCGCCCGGCACATGGTCGACACCCCGGCGGATGGGCCGTCGCGCGGCAGGATCGTGACGGTCGGGTCGCGGGGCGCCTACCGCGGCGAGCCGGAGATACCGGCCTACGGCGCGAGCAAGGCGGCGGTGCACGCGATGACGCAGTCGCTGGCGGTCGCGCTGGCGCCGCACCGGATCGGCTGCGTGGCCATAGCGCCCGGTTTCATCGAGACCGACAGCCAGGGCATGGCCGCCGACCTGCTCGCCGGCCCCACCGGGTCCGCGATCCGCGCGCAGAGCCCGTTCGGCCGGGTGGCCACCGCCGAGGAGGTCGCCGAGGCGGTCGTCGCACTGGCCGACGACCGGGCCGAGTGGGCATCTGGGGCGGTCGTGGACTTCAACGGGGCGTCGTACCTGCACTGACACGCCGCGGCCGGGCTCTGGAAGCGCATGCGGCGGCCGGGACGCCCCGCCGTACGCTGTCCCCCTATGACTGACCGCCCTGCGACCCCCGACCCGGAGGCCGACGACCTGCCCGAGCAGATGCGGGTGCGCCGGGACAAGCGCGAGCGCCTGCTGGCCGCCGGCCGCGACCCCTACCCCGTCGAGGTCCCGCTCACCCACACCCTGCGGCAGGTCCGCGAGGCCTACGACGGCGCGGGCCTCGAGCCCGACGCCCACACCGGCGAGCGGGTGGCGGTCGCCGGGCGGGTCATCTTCCAGCGCAACACCGGCAAGCTGTGTTTCGCGCGGCTGCGCGCCGGGGACGGGACCGAGCTGCAGGTGATGCTGTCGCTGGCCGACGTCGGCGAGGAGTCGCTGGCCGAGTACAAGGCGTTGGTCGACATCGGCGACCACCTCGCCGTGCGCGGAGAGGTGATCACCAGCCGCCGCGGCGAGCTGTCGGTGCGCGCCACCGAGTGGCGGATAGCGGCCAAGACGCTGCGCCCCCTGCCCGTCGAGCACAAGCCGCTGTCCGAGGAGGCGCGGGTGCGGATGCGCTACGTCGACCTGGTGGTGCGGCCCGAGGCCCGCGAGATGGTGCGCACCAAGGCCGCGGTGCTCAAGTCGCTGCGGGCCACCCTCGACGCGCGCGCCTACGTCGAGGTGGAGACCCCGGTGCTGCAGCTGACCAACGGCGGCGCGGCGGCCCGGCCGTTCCACACCCACCTGAACGCCTTCGACCAGGACATGCTGCTGCGGATCGCGATCGAGCTGCACCTCAAGCGCGCGCTGGTCGGCGGGGTCGAACGGGTGTACGAGATCGGGCGCACCTTCCGCAACGAGGGCCTCGACTCGACCCACGCCGCGGAGTTCTCGATGCTGGAGGCCTACGAGGCCTACGGCGACTACACCACGATGATGGAGCTCACCCGGGCGCTGGTGCTGGACGCGGCCCGCGCCACGGCGCGCACCGTCGTACGCGCGCGTGACGGCTCCGAGATCGACCTGGAGGCCCCCTGGCGGGAGGCGCCGATCCTCGACCTGGTGTCCGAGGCGGTCGGCGAGCAGGTCGACGTCGACACCGACGCGGTCACGCTGCGCAAGTACGCCGACCGCCACGAGGTCGAGCTGCAGCCGGGGTGGGGCAGCGCCGAGATCGTGGTCGAGCTGTACGAGAAGCTGGTCGAGCACACCCTGCTCACGCCCACGTTCGTCACCGACTACCCGGCCGCGGTCAAGCCGCTGGCCAAGCCGCACCGCAGCAAGCCGGGGCTGAACGAGGCCTGGGACCTCGTCATCAACGGCATCGAGCTGGCGCCGGCATATACCGAGCTGAACGACCCGGTGATCCAGCGGGAGAGACTTTTCCAGCAGTCGCTGATGGCGGCCGCCGGAGATCCCGAGGCGATGGATCTCGACGAGGACTTCCTGCGGGCACTGGAATTCGGGATGCCCCCGGCCGGCGGAATGGGAATGGGCGTCGACCGGCTGGTGATGTTGCTCACGGGGGCCGGTATCCGAGAAACCATTCTGTTCCCGCTTCTCCGGCCGGAGTAGCCTGCTCCCGCGCGCTGCGGGTGTTCTCCGCGACGCCATATTTGGCAACCCAACCACCGGCTCAATATGCTGTCGGTGCGGTATCGGGGCCGCATTCTTCTGACCTGTTATTTCACGGAAAGGCAGTTTCACTGTGGCGCGACGCACCCAGGTGGTTCTCGAGGACGACCTCGACGGCGGCAAGGCCGACGAGACGATTTCGTTCTCGCTCGACGGCGTTTCCTACGAAATCGACCTGTCGACCAGGAATGCCAACAAGATGCGTGACGCATTCGCGCTCTACGTCGGCTCCGGCCGCAAGGTCGGCGGCCGCCGTCGCCGGGGGGCCGCCAAGACGGCCGCGTCCCGGGCCGGCTCGTCGGCCGAGATCCGCGAGTGGGCCCGCAACAACGGCTGGGATATCCCGGAGCGGGGGCGCATCGCCGCCGAGGTCCGGGAAGCCTACGACGCGGCCCACTGAGCGCTCCACACGCCGGGTGACCGGGTGTCACGGGTCCTTCCCGAGGGGTACGAGCCTCGGGAAGGACCCGTTCGCCGTGCGGTCCCGTCGAGATGGCCGGGGCGCACCTTCCCGCGACCGCGGATGGTGAGTTGTGGCCGTCTCGACGTGCGGGCGCCCGGCGGCGTGTTCGCTGCAGGCGTAAACGCCCGTGGATCGGGAACACAGCAGGTGGGCCGGTGGTTATCCCCTCCGTCGGGGCTGGTCGCCTACCCGGGCCAGAGCAGTACCCCGCAGAGCAGCCGCCGGGCTCACCACCCCGGGACTAGAGTTGAGACACGAAGCCGCCGGCCTCGAGGGTCGACCTGGAGGGGCCGGTGCATCGAAGGCCCCAGGCTTGGGCACCAGCAAGGAGCGTTGAGGCAGATGTTTGAGAGGTTCACCGACCGAGCGCGTCGGGTCGTCGTCCTGGCTCAGGAAGAGGCCCGGATGCTCAGCCACAACTACATCGGCACCGAGCACATCCTCCTGGGCCTGATCCACGAGGGCGAGGGTGTCGCGGCCAAGGCGCTGGAGAGCCTCGGCATCTCGCTGGAGGCGGTCCGCGCCCAGGTCGAGGAGATCATCGGCCAGGGCCAGCAGGCGCCCAGCGGGCACATCCCGTTCACGCCGCGGGCCAAGAAGGTGCTCGAGCTGTCGCTGCGCGAGGCGCTGCAGCTCGGCCACAACTACATCGGCACCGAGCACATCCTGCTCGGCCTGATCCGCGAGGGCGAGGGCGTGGCCGCCCAGGTGC
>JALZDI010000054.1 GCA_030862655.1 Actinomycetota bacterium
GCTGCCGCAGTTCGAGGGCAAGGGCTTCGGTGCGCGTCTGTTCGCCTACCCGGCGATGATGTTGGTGGTACCGGCGCTCTGGGCCGTCGTGGCAGGCGTACGCCGGGGTCGGGGTCAGCTGCGGCCATCGACGCTGCCGTGGGCGGGTTTCGCGCTGATCATGGCGCCGTTCCTCGTCGACGTCACCGGCAACACGGCCAACCTCTACGACACGGTCGCCTGGTGGGACGACGTCAACCACCTGGTCAACTGGTGCCTGCTCTGCGGCGGCATCGGCCTGCTGCTGGTCCGTGTCACGGCGCTGTCGGGGTGGGTCCTGGGCCTGCTCGTCACCGGGGTCGGCGCGGTGCTCGCGCTCGGGTGGGAGCTCGGCGAGTGGTACACGTTCATCCGGCACGGGACCGAGTTGGCGACCGCCTACGAGGACACGCTCGGCGACCAGGCCCTGGGCACTGTAGGCGCCGCGCTGGCCGGCGTGCTGGTTGCACGACTCGCCCGCCGTCGCATCCCCTGAGGCACTCGCGCAGTCTCGACGCGAAGGGGGCGAGGCACTCGCGCAGTCTCGACGCGAAGGAACCAGCACCTCCTCGCATCGTGTGGCGCGTTCTGGTTGCCTTGCGGCCCGCGAGACATCCACTTCGCGCCAAGCGACGCGGACGGGCATCGCCCCTCGCGCAGTCTCTGCGCGAGGGGGCCGCGAAGAGGTCAGGGCGCGAGCCGGTCGACGGCTGCGGCGACGCGGTCGTCGCTGGCGGTGAACGCCACCCGCACGTGCTCGGCCCCGGCGGCGCCGTAGAAGTCCCCGGGCGCGGCGAGGATCCCCCGCTCGGCCAGCCAGCCGATGGTGTCCCAGCAGGGCTCTCCGCGGGTGGCCCACAGGTAGAGCGCGCCCTGCGAGTGGTCGACGCGGAACCCTGCGCGCTCCAGCGCGCCCCGCAGCGCGGTACGGCGGGCGGCGTACCGCTGCCGCTGCTCCTCGACGTGCGCGTCGTCGTCGAGCGCGGCGCGCATCGCGACCTGCACCGGCCACGGCACCAGCAGCCCGGCGTGTCGGCGCACCGCCATCAGCTCGGCGACCACGGCGGGGTCGCCGGCCACGAACCCCGCGCGATAGCCGGCCAGGTTGGAGCGCTTCGACAACGAGTGCACGGTGACGATGCCCTCGGGCGAGCCGTCGCAGACCTCCGGGTGCAGCACCGAGACCGGCTGCGCCTCCCAGCCGCACTCGAGGTAGCACTCGTCGGAGACGACCAGCACCCCTTGCTCGCGCGCCCAGGACACCACCTTGCGCAGATGCTCGACCGGCAGCACCCGCCCGGTCGGGTTGGCCGGTGAGTTCAGCCACAGCAGCGCCGGCCGCCGAGGACCCAGACGCAGCGTGGAGTCGGAGACGACCACCTCGCAGCCGGCGAGGCGGGCTCCCACCTCGTACGTCGGGTAGGCCAGCTCGGGCACCACCACGGCGTCCCCGGGGCCGAGGCCCAGGTGCGCGGGCAGCGAGGCGACCAGCTCCTTGGACCCGACGGTGGGCAGCACCCCGTCGGAGCCGACGTCGACGGCGGCGAAGCGCCGCTGCAGCCAGCCTCGGGCGGCGTCGCGCAGCTCCGGCGTGCCGACCGCCTTGGGGTAGCCGGGGGCGTCGGCGGCCCCGGCGAGCGCCCGCTGCACCGAGGCGGGCGTGGAGTCGACCGGAGTGCCCACCGAGAGGTCGACGATGCCGTCGGGATGCGCCCGCGCCCGCTCGCCGTACGGGATGAGCAGGTCCCAGGGGAAGTCGGGCAGCCGCGCAGACACACGCGCCGCCCCTCCACGCAGGAGAGGCGGCGCGACGCGGTCAGTCACCGAGGGGTCAGTCTTGGTTCTGCGGAGGGAGCGCGGCGATCGTCGGGTGGTCCTTGTCGATCACGCCCATCTTCGAGGCGCCGCCGGGCGAGCCGAGGTCGTCGAAGAACTCGACGTTGGCGGCGTAGTAGTCCTTCCACTGGTCGGGCGTGTCGTCCTCGTAGAAGATGGCCTCGACGGGGCACACCGGCTCGCAGGCTCCGCAGTCGACGCACTCGTCGGGATGGATGTAGAGCATCCGGGAGCCCTCGTAGATGCAGTCGACGGGGCACTCGTCGACACAGCCCCGGTCCTTCACGTCCACGCAGGGTTGCGCGATGACGTAGGTCAACTGACTCCTCCTCCTTCGGGGTGCGGTGCGCCGCACCTGCGGCACCAGCCTAGTATCGCGCGGCAGGGCAAACACATGGCATGCAGGTCCAGGTGATGGGAGACCCGCCACGATCACCCGCGAGGACGTCGGCCGCCGCGTTGTCGTGCGGCGGGTGCTCCACGGGCGACGCGGCGTGTCGGGTGGCCCGGCCTACACCGACGTGCTGGGGATCCTGGAGCGGTGGGAGGGCGAGTACGTCGTGGTGCGGCGCAGGGAGGGCGACGCCGTTCGCATCGCGCTGGCCGACGTGGTCGCGGCCAAGACCGTGCCACCTCCGCCTCCCCCGCGCCGACCTCGGCCGCGGTAGCCCGGCCTCGCAACCCTGATGCGTAGCCCGCACGGGGCACCCGGACGCTGCAGCCCGGACACGGCTGACCCCGGACGACGGCGGTCCGGGGCCCGCTCAGCGAGGCCGCGGGCGGCAGTGCACCGTGTCGGCGGCGTCGTAGACCACGTGCTCCTTCTCGGTCCTGACGCGTTCGCCGTTGCGGTGGAAGTAGCGGTACACGTCGACCGAGAAGCCGCTCACCCCGATCTGCTCCACGCAGTTGTCGGAGGTCATGTAGCGGGTCTTGGGCCGGGTGAAGTCGTACTGCTCGGAGAGGCCCGCGCGAATGTCCCAGTGCTTGGTGCCCCACATCCGCACGTGCATCTCCCCGCTGGAGGAGGGGCTGCTCGGCTCGATCCAGGTCTCGATGAGGATGCCGTGCGGGGTGTCGTTCTGGAACTTCAGGTCGAGCGCGCCCCAGGCGACCGTGGCCTCGCGGCCCATCGGGTAGCGGTCGAAGTAGAGGCTGTGCGGGTGGTGCTCGATGTCCTTCAGCCCGGCGAAGAACGCGGCGTTGTAGGTCGTGGTGGCCACCTGGGAGACACCGCCGCCGAAGTCCTTCACCAGCACCCCGTCGTCGATGATGTAGCCCTTCTTGAAGCCGTTCTTTGCGGTGCGCTCCCCCACGACGTCGTTGAGGCTGAAGACGTCGCCGGGCCGCAGGACCGTGCCGTTGATCTTCTCCGCGGCGCGTCCGAGGTTGTTGTTGCGGTAGCTCGAGTGCGGGAAGTACGTCGTGAAGCTCGAGACGACCCTGTCGATGCGGAGCCTGCGGGCGTCCTGCACCCCGAACTGCGGCTTGACGGTCTTCGTGCCCAGCCGCAGGCTGCGTGCCTCACCGTGCCTGGTGAGCACCCCGAGCAACCGGCGGTCCAGCCGGGAGGTGTTCACCGCGGTGCCGGTCTCGCCGCGGACCACCCGCGGGGATCCGCCCCGCAGGACGACCGTCGCCGGCTTCGCCGGGTGCCCCAGCTTGCGCAGCGTCGCCGCGGCGCGGCGCTCCAGCTGCGGCAGGTCCAGGCGGGGCACCAGCCTGCCGTCGCGCGGCTGCATCGTCAGCGCGGAGCCGATCGCGGCCGGGAACAGCCGCACGCTGCGGCCGTCTGCCCGCAGGGTGACCGGGCTGGACATCGCCGGCTGCCCGAACCGGGCCAGCGCCCGGTCGACGTCCTTGTCGGTGAGCGCGGTCGGGTCCTGCACCACCGGCAGCTCGAAGGTCGGGTCCTCGGTGAGGAAGGCGTCCTGGACCGCCTCGGCCGTCGCCTCCTGGTCCAGGCTCAGCCCGGGGGTGGGGTAGACGGGGCGGGCGCGACCGCGGCGGAAAGCCACGGTGCCCTCGACCGGGTCCCGGCGCACCTTCTGCGAGACCCGGGCCACGGCCGCGTCGAGCGCGGTCTCGTCGACCTCGACCACCGGCTCGACGTCCTCCCCGCCGGTGAGCGCCTCGACCATCCGCAGCGGGTTGAGGCTCTCACCCCCGCCGGCCTCGTCGAGGGTGGCCGCCAGGTCCAGGCCCAGGCCCGCCCGGGCCGGTTCGATCCCGAATCTCCGGTCGCCCAGCGTGGCCACGACCGACTCCTCGGCGCGGGGCGCCAGCCGGCGCTGCAGCCGGTCACGGGCGGCCGCCGGGCGCATGCCGCCGATCTGTATGCCGGCCACGGACACGTCGCGCGGGACGCGGTTGTTGGTGAGCGCGTAGCCCCCGGCGTACAGGCCTCCGAGCAGCAGGAGGAGCACGGCGAAGAAGGCGACGGCGAACCATCGACCGCTCCGCCCGGACTCCGGGCCGCCTGCACGACGCACCTACGCGGCTCCTCTTCAAAAAAAGGGCACGCGCCGCTGGTGAGGGCACGTGCCGGTGACCGACTGCAGCGAACCATTGTACGTGCTAGAGGGAGAGGAACTCGCTGCGGAAGTAGACCATCGCGGGCTCGTCGGCGGCGTCTGTGTCGAGGCTCACCACCTCGCCGACGACGATCGTGTGATCACCTCCGTCGTACATCTCCCACGTGCGGCACTCCAGCCGGCACAGCGCGTGTTCCAGCAGGGCCGCGCCGGTGCGCTCGCCACGCCGGTGCGGGAACGCCTCCAGCTGGCCGTCCAGCGGGCGTCCGCGGGTGGCCAGCCAGCGCGCCTCCGCCAGCTGCGAGCCCGCCAGCACCGAGGCGCCCCAGTAGCGGGACAGCGCCACCGCCTGGTGGAACCGCGTCGTCTTGTCCACGCAGACGAGCACCAGCGGCGGGTCCAGCGAGACCGACGTGAACGCGCTGGCGGTCATGGCGTGGTCGATGCCGCCCTGCTGCGTGGTGACCACGGTCACACCGCTGGCGAAGTGGCTCATCGCCTCGCGGAACCGGTCGGGCTCGGGCGTGGTCACCGGCCCATCGTCCCCTCTCGGCGGGGGCGGCCCCGGCGCGGCTCCGGGCTCGCCGTGGCCACCACGAGGACCACCGCGATCGCGAGCACGGTCGAGACGAGGTAGCCCCAGCCCAGTACGTCGGACATCAGCAGGAAGTCGCCACCGGGCCCGTCACCGAGCGCGACCAGCACCGGCAGCGCCCAGCCGAGGAGGAACCCCAGCAGCGCCGGGTTGCGGCCGCGCATCGCCACCGCGACCGCGGTCGGCGTGGCCACGGCGAGCGCGACCCCCCAGGGGACCGGCCACCCGCCGGGGAGCCAGACCGCGTGCCGGTGCACGACCAGGGCGACGAGACCGACCACCCCGCCGAGCAGGGCCGCCGGGAGTGCCCACCACCCACGCATCCGGGCTTCAGGCCAGCCCGGCGAACAGGTCGGTCTCCCAGCCGGTCTGCTCGTCGCCCGGGCCCGGCCGCCCCTTGACCAGGCGGTAGAACTCGGTGGCCCAGATCTCGTTGCCGAGGTTGTTCGACAGCGCGAAGAACGGCCCGTCGACCGCGATCTGGGTGGCGTGCGCCCGCATCGCGGCCAGCTTCTGCTCCACGTGCGCGCTGCCGTCGACGGCCGCGGTGATCACGTCGTCGTCGACCGCGAACGGGGGCAGCGGGCCCTCGGGGTCCATACCCTCGAACGTGGTGGTGTCGCCGGCGTCGCGCAGCCGACGCAGGCCGTCGCGCAGCCGGCTGGCCGACATCGCCGTCCAGTAGACCTTGGCCACGTCCCAGTGCGCGCCGAGCTCGGGCCGGTACGACGGGGCGGCGGCCAGCGCGGCGGCGTAGGTGGCGACACGGTGGGCCTGCACGTGGTCGGGGTGCCCGTAGCCGCCGAACTGGTCGTAGGTGACCAGCACCTGCGGACGCACCTCACGGATCACCTCGACGAGCAGGTCGGCCGCCTCGAGCAGGTCGGCCCGCCAGAACGTGCCCGGCTTCACCGTCGGCGGCGCGACCGCGTTGCCGGACTCGTCGTAGGCCATGCCGGAGTCGCGGTAGTGCCCGGCGCCGCCGAGGAACCGGTGGTCGTCGACCCCGAGCTCCTTCATCGCCGCGTCGAGCTCGCCGATCCGGTGCTCGCCGAGGGCGTCGTCACGGTCGGCGGCCAGGTGCACCAGGTCGGGGACCAGCACCTCGCCCTCCTCGCCGAGCGTGCATGTGACGAGCGTGACGTGGGCACCCGCCTGGGCGTACCTGGCCATCGTCGCGCCGTTGTTGATGCTCTCGTCGTCGGGGTGGGCGTGCACCAGCAGCAGCCGCCGGTCCGCGGGGTCGATCGCCATGCGCCCAATCTACGGGGCACCGCCCCCGACCGCTCAGCGCAGGGCGCGGGCGATCTCGGGGTAGGCGCGGTCCAGCCCCGCCAGCCCACGGTCGATCTTGTCGAGTACGCCGGTGCGCAGCAGCCGATGCATCCCCGGGTCGCCGGCGTCGGCGCCGGTGACGATGCGCAGGCGCGAGGACTCGATCCGCGGACGCGCGTGGTCGAGGATCGCCAGCGCGTCCACGTGCCGGGCGTCCCCGCCGTACTCGCGGGCCATGAGCCGCAGCCGGTGCGCGGCCTCCACGGGCGACATTTCGTCGTCGGGCAGCCCCATCAGCGGTACGTTGTTCCACGCCGCGAACGCCAGGTCGTCGAGCGGTACACCGGGCCCGGCCACGTCCCAGTCGAAGACACCGGTCAGCCGCGAGCCCGTGAACGCGAGGTTGTACCACCCCACGTCGTGATGGCAGATGATCTCGTGCTCGCGCAGCGCGCGCCGCTCGAAGCGCCACACCACCTCACCGTCGGGGCGGAAGCCGCGCGACGCGTCGTGGAAGCGCCGCAGCCAGCGCACCAGGTCGGCCAGCTGCACGTCGTCGAGGTCGCGCTCGGGGACGTACACCACCTGCCCCGGCAGGTAGGTGAGCATCTCGCGGCCGCGCTCGTCGTACCCGAGGACGCGCGGCACGCCGGGCACTCCGTGCTCGCGCAGGTGGTCGAGCAGCGCGTGCACGGCCGGCGTCCACGGCCCGGTCGGCCGGCGCACGGTCGGTCCGATGCGCACCGCGCCGCCCACGTTGCCGCCGGGCAGCGCCGCACCGTCGAGCATGCGCTCGCGCAGCGGCGCCAGGAACGGGCGGTCGGCGTGCAGCCAGCGCAGCGAGTGCAGCTCCTCCGGCGACAGCCAGCGCAGCGCGTCGTGCTCGTGGGGGGTGGGCTCGCCCTCGACGAGCCGCGCCTCCAGCACGCGCAGCACGAAGCCCGGGTTCAGCGGCTCCTCGCCCGGGACCTCGCCGACCACCTCGACCTCGCACCCGAGCTCCTCGCGGACCTCCCGCACGCAGGCCCGCGCCGGGGTCTCGCCCGGGTCGACCTTGCCGCCGGGAAACTCCCAGCCCCCGGCCGTCGACGAGGGCAGCACCCGTCGCGCGGCCAGCAGGCGGCCCTGGTCGAGGATCGCCGCACCCACCACGACGGAGGGTTCGGCGCCGGACGGTTCGACCACAGTCGGTCAGCCTTCCACACGGCGTTGCCCCTTTCACATTCCAGGTATTCGCGCCAGACTCAGCCACAGCGGCATGACGCCGGGCCGTTTCTTGGAGGTTGGATGCAAGCGAGCACGCACACGGGTGTCGCGGGGGTCCACGAGGCGATCCAGCGACTCGCGCATGCGGTCGAGCAGCTGCGGGGCGAGTACGGCGACACGCTCGGCATGCGCAGGCTGGTCTCCGACGTCCAGCGGTTCGAGGCCGACCTCGACGAGCTCGGCGGCCCCCAGCCCGGCCACCGCCCCGGACCCTCGCTCGACGAGCTCGAGGAGATCCCCGACAACGAGTACGACGCGAGCATGTGGTCGGATGCGGAGCAAGAAGGCTTCGGCGCCCCCGACCGGCACGCCCCCTGAACGGCAGGAGACCCATGGCGACAGGCATCCTCGGACCCGGGCGTGCGCGGGTCCCGGAACGCACGCAACGACAGGACCGCTGGTGGCTGGCACCAGCGGTCACGTTCGTCGTCTTCATGGCGTTCATCGTCTACTCGACCTGGCGGGCGTTCGCCGACGAGTTCTACTACGCCTCCCCGTACCTCTCGCCGTTCTACTCGCCCTGCCTGAGCACCGAGTGCGTGTCCGGCGCCAGCGACTTCGGTCAGCCGATCAGCTGGTTCCCGCTGTCGCCGGCCCTGCTGATCCTGATCTTCCCGCTGGGCTTCCGGCTCACCTGCTACTACTACCGCAAGGCCTACTACCGGGCCTTCTGGCTGTCGCCGCCGGCCTGCGCCGTGGCCGAGCCGCACAAGAGCTACACCGGAGAGCGGCGGTTTCCGCTGATCCTGCAGAACGTCCACCGCTGGTTCCTGTACGCCTCGGTGCTGGTGGCGCTCGTGCTCACCTTCGACGTCGTGCTCGCGTTCCGCAACGCCGCGCACGAGTGGGGCCACATGGGCCTGGGCACGCTGGTCCTGCTGGTCAACGTCGTGCTGATCTGGGGCTACACGCTGGGCTGCCACTCCTGCCGGCACATCATCGGCGGCCGGCTGCGGTCCTTCTCCAAACACCCGATCCGCTACCGGATGTGGGGATGGGCGTCCTGGTTCAACGCCAGGCACGGTCAGTGGGCGTGGGCGTCGCTGATCTCGGTGGCGCTGGCCGACCTCTACGTCTACCTGCTGGCGACCGGCACCATCAGCGATGTGAGG
>JALZDI010000283.1 GCA_030862655.1 Actinomycetota bacterium
GACCCGGGCCGGTGTGGCCGCGCGGTGCTTCGCCGCGAACAGGGCGGCGCCGCCGGCCACATGGGGCGCGGCCATCGACGTACCCGACATGGTCGCGTAGCGACCGCGCGCCAGCGTCGACCGGATGCAGACACCCGGCGCGACCAGGTCGACGTCCTCGCCGAAGTTGGAGAAGTCGGCGAAGGTGTCGTCGGCGTCGGGCCGGCAGGTCGCCCTGGCGCCACCGCCCGGGCGGCCGTTGAAGTCGGCCATGGCGCTGACCGTGATCACCTCGTCGTACGACGCGGGCACGGTGAATGCTGCGTCGGCGCTGCTGTTGCCGGCGGCGACCGCGTAGGTGACCCCGGCGCGCACGGACGCGCAGATCGACTGGTGCAGCGCGTCGCCGATGCTGCGGCCGCAGTTGCCGTCGTCGGCAGGGCCCGGGCCGCCGAGGCTCAGGTTGGCGACCTCGATCCGGCGGGCGTTGCGGGTGACGTAGTCGATGCCGCAGATGACGTCGGCCATGGTGCCCGACCCGTCGGCGGTCAGCACTCGCACCGGCCAGATGCGTGCACCCGGCGCCACCCCGACCACGCCTCGCCTGTTGTCGAGTGCGCCGATCGTGCCGGCGACGTGGGTGCCGTGGCCGTTGCCGTCGTCGGGAGTGGTCGCGGACGAGCAGTTCCTCGCCCCGGGGCGGAAGACGTTGAGGTCGGGGTGGTTCAGGTCCACGCCGGTGTCGACGACGGCGACGTCGACGTTGACCCGCCGGTCGCGTCGGTTGATGCCCGCGGTGGGGCTGCGGTCGGCATTGGCGCGGTTGACCCCGGTGGGCGTCGGCTGCGCTGTCAACTCGACGCGCGCGTCGGGCTGCACGTAGCTGACGCCGGGCTGTCCGGCCAGCGCCGCGGCCTCGGCGGCCGACATCTGCGCGGAGTAGCCGTGCAGCGCGGAGGTGTACACGTCGTCGACCGCGGCACCGTGGGACCGCCTCGCGGCGGTCACCGCCCGGGCGACGCGGACACTCCGGTCGAGGACGACGATGTAGCTACCGGCAATCGCGTCAGAATGACGCGATGTCAGGGCGTCCCCCGAACGCTCGGCGGCGGGTGCCTGGGTCGCACCGATCGTGCCCAAGGTCACCGCGACGACGGCGACCGATCCGAGAACGCGCATAAGGCTGCCTCGATTTCTCCGGAGCCGCGCTGTGCGCGGGCTCCAGGGCCACTACTCACACTTCCACCGCCGCGGGGGTGCTGCTAGACCCAAATGACTAGTCATTGGTCCCGGGACCTGATCCGACGTCGTCGGAGCAACCGCGGATGGTGGACGCTTCAACCACCACGATCCGTGTTCGCTTCCGCTCCGCGAGCACGCCATCGTCACGGCGGGACGATGCCTAGCTGCGGGGCGCTGCGTGCGTCGAAGCGAGTGCTACTGCGCACACTCTGCCGGACGCAACAGTCAGCCGCGTACGTCGGACAGCCGGCCGTGGTCGAAGAGCACCTCGACGCGGGTGGTCGCCCCGGACGGGCGTCGCGCGCAGTAGCGGTAGCGGTCTCCGAGCCGGGAGTGCGGCTGGCCGACGGCGAGCAGCACCGCGCGGGCGGTCATGCCGTGACCGAGCCCGTCGAAGGCCGACACCGGGCTGCGCGCCGACGGCTGGCGACAGCCGTCGTTGGTCACGCCGACCGCGCGCTCCCACATCTGCAGGTAGGCCTCCGGCCCACGGGCCATGTCCTGCACGATCCGGTCGCCGGCGAGGCGGCGCAGGTCCTCGATCCAGTCCGGGTACAGCCCGTAGTGCGCGACCCCGTCGACGTTGATGTCGTAGACCCGGTCGCCGCTGTGGTTCCTGCCGACGGTCACACCGCCGATGCCCTCGAAGGGGTACGGGACGGGGTTCGGGGCGTCGGCGCCGCGCGGGTCGCCCTGGGCACCCAGGCCGTTGATGTCGGCGCCGTACCCGAACCCGAAGTAGTAGCGACGGTCGGCCCAGCCCAGGTACTGGCGCCACTTGTCGACGAAACCGGTGCTGTCCCGGCGTAGGGCGTGATCACCCCCGAGCTCGTAGATGCGCGGGTAGGCGTCGGGGGTCGACCAGGAGTGGCTGGACAGGACGCCGGGGTAGTCGTGCCGGTCGACCACGTCGAGCGCCTCCTTGCGCGCCGCGACGCTCATGTGGTCGGGGTCGAACAGCATCTGCTTGTCGATCAGCCGGCGGATGGTGTGGCCGCCCAGCCCGGAGAGTGCACGCTCGTTGCAGTGCGGCGCGGAAGGATAGAGCGGCGCGGCGCCCCGGGTGACGTCGTTCTGCGCGATGGCGCCGAACAGCATGTCGCGCTCGGCACCAGCCTCGGGTCGGCCTCGGCGCGCTGCTCGGCCACCACCTGCCGGGATGCGGCGGCCTCGGTCACGCTGGTCGGGTCCCCGGCGCCGGGCTCGGTCGACCGGCTGACCGCGTTCTTGGTGGCCCCGTCGCTGTGGGCGTGCTCCCCGGCGTGGGTCGGCACCATGAGGCTGGCGGCGGCCAACGTGGCGCAGACGACGCCGACGACCACCCACAGCTGGGACCGTCGGTGCCTCGCCGGCGGACGTGTGTCGGCGTCGAACACGCGCTTTCCTTCGGTCGCCCCCGGCTTGGCAGGTGCAACGACGCGCTGCGCCGTTGGTCACGGCGGGCGGCGGGCTCCCCCTGCATGGGGTGACCTTGTGCACAGCGCGTGGGCGCGGGACGCTGGGGGGGTGGCAGGCCGCGACGGCGAGGCGCAGCAGGCACTGCGCTCGGTAGTGCTGGGACCGCATCCGCGGCTCGACGCGCTGGCCGCCGATGTGGCCGGGGCGCACCCGACCAACGACGAGCCGCGTCGCATCCGCGAGCTCGCCGACACCTTCATGGCCACGATGAGCCGGCACCTCGCCGCGGTCGACGACACCCTGCTGCCGGTGGCCCGCGGTCACCTCGACGGCGGTCACGACCTCGTGTCGGCCTACGTCGCGCAGGCGCGTGAGCTCGAGCAAGGGCTGCACGCGGTCAAGGCGTGCATGTACGGCGATGTGAACGCCAAACGTCTGGACGGCGACACGCTGTGGACCGACGTGCGCCGGCTGCTGGCCGAGCACGAGTCCCGCGAGGGCGTGCTCGTCGACGCGCTCGCAGCGTCGCTGTCCGACGACGACCTCACCGGTCTCGCGCAGCGGTTGCGCCACAACGAGGAGAACGCGCCCACCCGGCCGCACGCCTACACACCGCACACCGGGCTGCTGGGGCGACTGGTGCACCGGGCCTGGTCGATGGCCGACCGCTTCTGGGATCACGCGGAGGCACGGGTCATCCCGCACCGCGTCCGCCCCCCGCACCCGCGACAGGACAGTCGGCTCAGCCAGTACTTCCGTGGCACGCCGCACTTCGAGCAGCCACGTCGGGAGCAGGGCGAGTAGCGGCCCGACTCAGTCGGCTGAG
>JALZDI010000284.1 GCA_030862655.1 Actinomycetota bacterium
TGACCGGCCTGCTGGCGGTGGTCGCCGCTCTGGTGCTGTGGGGCGGCGAGCGCGGCACCTGGGGCGCGGCCTCCGAGGCCCTGCTGGTGCTGTTCGGGGCGCTCGCCGTGGGTGGCGGCGGGCCACTCGCGGTCGTGGTGCTCAGCCTCGCCGACGGTCCGACGGCGAGCCGGGGTGAGGCGCTCGAGGACGGCGAGGTGCTGCGCGGGGGCGCGTGGATCGGGTCGCTGGAGCGGGTCGGCATCTTCGCCACGCTGGTCGCCGGCTGGCCCGAGGGCGTCGCGATCGTGCTGGCGGTCAAGGGCGTGGGCCGCTACCAGGAGCTCGGCGAGGTGGGGGCCGCCGAGCGGTTCATCATCGGCACCTTCGCCAGTGTGCTGTGGGCCGCGGCCTGTGCC
Organism: Actinomycetota bacterium; assembly: GCA_030862655.1. Next base: position 399 of record JALZDI010000284.1, read on the forward strand.
GGCCTGTGGTGGTTCGGGTGGGTGCCGGTGGGCGGCCTGTCCGCGGCGGCCGGAATCGGCGATGGATTTTCGTAGCCACCCGGGTCTATTCCTGGTAACAACGACCCGAGGGTGAGGGAGACCGCTGTGTCCGACGTGATCATGCTGGTAGGGACCCGGAAGGGGCTGTGGATCGGCCGCTCGTCGCAGGAGCGGCGGGAGTGGTCGGTCGACGGGCCGCACTTCCTGATGAGCGAGGTGGCCGCCTGCGGTATCGACACCCGGCGCGAGACGCCCCGGCTGCTGGTCGGGGTGATGAGCTGGCACTGGGGCCCGCAGGTCCTGCACTCCGACGACCTCGGCAAGACCTGGCAGGGCGAGTCCGCCAACGCGGTGGAGTTCCCCCAGGACACCGGCGCGGCCCTGGAGCGGGTCTGGCAGCTCACGCCCGGGCCCGCAGACCAGCCTGACGTGGTCTACGCCGGCACCGAGCCGTCGGCCCTGTTCCGCTCCGAGGACGGCGGCGCGAGCTTCTCGATGGTGCGCGGCCTGTGGGACCACCCGCACCGCGAGCACTGGCAGCCCGGTGGCGGCGGGCAGGCCATCCACACCGTGCTCCCGCACCCGACCGACCTGCACCGGGTCACGGTCGCGATGTCCACTGGCGGCGTCTATCGCACGCTCGACGCCGGCGAGACGTGGGCCCCGGCCAACAAGGGCATCCAGGCCGAGTTCATGCCCCCCGAGCAGCGCTACCCCGAGTACGGCCAGTGCGTGCACAAGGTGGCGGCGCACCCGTCGCGGCCGACGCGGCTGTTCGCGCAGAACCACGGCGGGGTCTACCGCTCCGACGACGGCGGCGACGTGTGGACCTCGATCGCCGACGGGCTGCCCAGCAACTTCGGGTTCCCGATCGTCGTGCACCCGCACGACCCCGACACCGTCTATGTCTTCCCGCTGGTCGGTGCCGAGGAGCGGTTCCCCCCGCAGGGCCGCGCCCGGGTGTGGCGCTCACGTGACGCCGGCGAGACCTGGGAGGCGCTGGGCGGAAAGTCGGGCGAGGGCCTGCCCGACGGCTTCTACGCCGGGGTGATGCGCGACGGGATGTGCGTCGACGACGCCGACCCTGCGGGCGTCTACTTCGGCAGCCGCGACGGCACCGTCTACGCGAGCAGCGACGAGGGCGACTCGTGGACCGCGGTCGCGGAGCACCTGCCCGACGTACTCTCGGTGCGCGTCGCCGGCATCTGAGCCTGCATCTCGCATCCCGGGAGCCGGTCGTAGGCTGCGGTCATGCCTGCGCCCACTCCTGACATCAAGCCCCGCTCCCGCGACGTCACCGACGGCCTCGAGCGCGCCGCCGCCCGCGGCATGCTGCGCGCGGTCGGGATGGGCGACGAGGACTTCGCCAAACCGCAGATCGGCGTCGCCTCGAGCTGGAACGAGATCACGCCGTGCAACCTGTCGCTGGACCGGCTGGCCCAGGCGGTCAAGCAGGGCGTGCACGCCGGCGGCGGCTACCCGCTGGAGTTCGGCACGATCTCGGTCTCCGACGGCATCTCGATGGGCCACGACGGCATGCACTACTCGCTGGTCTCGCGGGAGGTGATCGCGGACTCGGTCGAGACCGTGATGCTGGCCGAACGGCTCGACGGCTCGGTGCTGCTGGCCGGCTGCGACAAGAGCCTGCCCGGCATGCTGATGGCCGCGGCGCGCCTCGACCTGGCCTCGGTCTTCCTGTACGCCGGCTCGATCATGCCCGGCCGCGTCGGCGACCGCGACGTCACGATCATCGACGCGTTCGAGGCGGTCGGCGCCTGCCTGCGCGGGCTGATCAGCCGCGACGAGGTCGACGAGATCGAGCGGGCGATCTGCCCCGGTGAGGGCGCCTGCGGCGGCATGTACACCGCGAACACGATGGCCTCGGTCGCCGAGGCGCTGGGCATGTCGCTGCCGGGCTCGGCGGCGCCGCCCGCGGTCGACCGTCGCCGCGACGGGTTCGCGCACCGCTCCGGCGCGGCGGTGGTGGAGATGCTGCGGCAGGGCATCACTGCGCGCAAGGTGATGACCCGGGAGGCGTTCGAGAACGCGATCGCGGTGGTGATGGCGCTCGGCGGCTCGACCAACGCGGTGCTCCACCTGCTGGCGATCGCCCGCGAGGCCGAGGTCGACCTGACCCTCGACGACTTCAACCGCATCGGCGACCGGGTGCCGCACCTGGGCGACCTCAAGCCGTTCGGGCGGTACGTGATGAACGACGTGGACCGGGTCGGCGGCATCCCCGTGGTGATGAAGGCGCTGCTCGAGGCCGGTCTGCTGCATGGCGACTGCCTGACGGTCACCGGCCGCACGATGGCCGAGAACCTCGCCGACATCGCGCCGCCCGACGTCGACGGCACGATCATCCGCGAGCTGGCCGACCCGATCCACAAGACCGGCGGGCTGACCATCCTGCGCGGGTCGCTCGCGCCCGAGGGCGCGGTGGTCAAGAGCGCCGGGTTCGACGACGCGGTGTTCGAGGGCACTGCGCGGGTCTTCGACGGCGAGCAGGCCGCGATGGACGCACTCTCCGACGGCACGATCACCGGCGGCGACGTCGTGGTGATCCGCTACGAGGGCCCCAAGGGCGGGCCCGGCATGCGCGAGATGCTCGCGATCACCGGCGCGATCAAGGGCGCCGGTCTGGGCAAGGACGTGCTGCTGTTGACCGACGGCCGGTTCTCCGGCGGTACGACGGGGCTCTGCGTCGGCCACGTCGCGCCGGAGGCGGTGGACGCCGGACCGGTCGCGTTCGTCGCCGACGGCGACCGGATCCGGCTGGACATGGACGCGCGCACGCTCGACGTACTCGTGGACGACGCGGTGCTGGCGGAGCGGCGGGCCGGATGGCAGCCGCCCCCGCCCGAGCACACCTGGGGGGTGCTCGCCAAGTACGCCAAGCTGGTGCGCTCGGCGGCCCAGGGCGCGATCTGCGGCTGACCCCCTCCCCGTCGAGACTGCGCAAGTGTCCCGTTGTGGGCTGACCGCCTTCCCGTCGAGACTGCGCAAGTGTCCCGTTGTGGGC
>JALZDI010000285.1 GCA_030862655.1 Actinomycetota bacterium
CGGTGCGCACCGGGCCGAGGAGGACGACCATCCAGCGCAGGTAGTACGCCAGCCCGATGGCCACGTTGACCGCCATCACCACCGCCAGCCAGCCGAGGCCACCCTCGACCACCACCCAGAACACGACGACCTTCGCGACGAGCCCCACCACCCCCGGCGGCAGCCCGGCCAGGCACAGCAGCGCGAACGCCAGCCCGGCGCCGGCCCACGGCTGTCGGCGCGCCAGCCCCGCGTAGTCGCTGATGCGCCCACCGGGGCGCGCCCGGTCGACCGCGGCGACCACCGCGAACGCCGCGAGGTTGACCACGCCGTAGATCAGCAGGTAGGCCATCGAGGCCAGCACCGCGTCGTCGCCGACGTCGGCGAGCACGGCCAGCGGCGCGAGCATGAAGCCGGCCTGCCCCACCGACGACCAGGCCAGCAGCCGAACGGCGTGCTGCTGGCGCAGCGCCAGCACGTTGCCGACGGTCATCGTCAGCGCCGCCACCACCGCCAGCAGCGGCTGCCAGGACTGCGCGTACGCACCGAACGCCCGGTCGAGCACCAGCAGCAGCCCGACCAGCCCGGCCGCCTTGGAGACCACCGACAGGTACGCCGCCACCGGCACGGGCGACCCGACGTACACGTCGGGGACCCAGGCGTGGAACGGCACCGCCGCGACCTTGAACGCCAGCCCCACCAGGGTGAGCACCACACCCGCCGCCGCGACCGGAACCGCCTGCACACCGGCCGACAGCGCGACGTCGATCGGCGCGAGGTGCACCGCGCCGGTGGCGCCGTACACGAACGAGATGCCCAGCAGCGTGAACGCGGTGGACACCACCGAGACCAGGAAGAACTTCAGCGCCGCCTCGGCCGAGCGTCCGTCGCCGCGCCGCAGCCCGGCCAGCGCGAACGCCGGCAGCGACACCACCTCGAGCGCGATCACCAGCGTCACCAGGTCGCGCGCGGCCACCAGCGACGCGGCACCGGCGGCCGAGGACAGCAGCAGGAAGTGGTGCTCGGCGACCGCGATCCGCGGGTCCATCGCCCCGCGCGCCGACAGCAGTACCACCACCGCGGTCCCGACCAGCACGACCACCCAGCCGGCCTCGGTGAGCGGGTCGACGACGTAGGAGCACACGGCCGGCCCGTCTCGCTCGGGCAGGCAGAACACCGACCGGGTGTCCCCGGCCAGTACGACGGCCGCCGCGCCTGCGACCACTACGCCGCCCAAGGACAGCCCGGTCACCACCGGCCCGCCGAGGCGGCCGACGAACGCGTCCACGACCAGTACGGCGATCGCGGCGAGAGCGAGCGCGAGCGGCGGTGTGATCGCCAGCCAGTCGATCGCCTGCACGCTCATGCCTCACCTCCGAGAAGGGCGTCTACGGCCGGGGCGACCACGTCCAGCAGCAGCCCCGGTGCCAGGCCGATCAGCACGGTCAGCGCGACCAGCGGAACCCACACGGCCAGCTCCTGCCGGGTGGCCTCGACCGGCCGCCCCGACCAGCCCGTCGCCAACGGCACCGCGCGCACCGCCGGGTCGCCCTGGCACACGGCCCGCAGCACCTTGACGAAGTAGGTCGCGGTCAGCACCGCGCCCAGGCCGCCGAGCACCATGCACACCAGGTACGTCGGCCGCGACAGCCCGGCCGCGGGGTCGAACGCCCCCAGCAGCGTGAGCATCTCGCCCCAGAACCCGGCCAGACCCGGCAGTCCGAGGCTGGCCATCGCGGCCAGCGCCAGGGTCGCGCCCAGCCGCGGCGACCGGGCGTACAGGCCGCGGCCCAGGCCCACCAGGTCCGAGGTGTCGTGCCGGTCCTTGAGCGCGCCGACGAGGAAGAACAGCAGTCCGGTGATGAGCCCGTGCGCGATGTTGGCGACCAGTGCACCGTTGACGCCCACCGGCGTGAGCGTGGCGATGCCGAGCAACACGAACCCCATGTGCCCGACGCTGGAGTAGGCGACCAGCCGCTTGAGGTCGGTCTGCGCGAGGCAGGCGAGCGCGCCGTACACGATGCCGACGGCGGCGAGCACCGCGAGGTAGGGCGCCACCGCTCGAGCGCCGTCGGGCGCCACCGGCAGCCAGATGCGCACGAACCCGTAGGTGCCCATCTTCAGCAGCACGCCCGCGAGCAGCACGGACCCGACCGTCGGCGCCTTCGCGTGCGCGTCGGGCAGCCAGATGTGCAGCGGCCACATCGGCGACTTGACCGCGAGCCCGAGACCGATCGCCAGCGCCGCGACCAGCTGGCTGCCGGCCGGGATGCCCGCACCGGCGCGCGAGGCCAGCGCCACCATGTCGAAGGTGCCCGTGTGCGCGTAGACCAGCAGGAACCCGGCCAGCATCACCGCGGACCCGACCACGGTCAGCAGCAGGAACGTGCTCGCGGCGCGGCGCCGTCCGGGCAGGTCGTGCGGGTCGCCCCAGTCGGCGATCACGAACCACATCGGCACCAGCACGAGCTCGAAGAACACGAAGAACAGGACCAGGTCCAACGCCAGGAACGTGCCGAGCACGCCGCTCTCCAGCAGGAGTACGACGGACACAAGCGCGCGCACGCTGCCGCCCCCGGGGGCGCGTCCGCGCAGCAGCGACACCATGCACAGCAGTGTCAGCAGTGTGGTCAGCAGCACCAGCGGCAGCGAGATGCCGTCGACCCCGAGATGCCAGCGCACGTCGAGCCCCGGGATCCACGGCAGGTCGGCCTCCAGCGCCATCCCGGAGGCGCCCACGGTCGCGGGTACGGCGGCCAGCGACAGCAGCAGCGCGACCCCGGTGACCACCACTCCGGTGATCGGGGCGTGCCGCTCGGACGCCGCCCGCGGCCACACCAGCAGCGCCACCGCACCGACGGCCGGCGTGGCGACCAGGACGCTCGGCAGCCAGCTCACGTCGTCACCGCCCCGACCGCGGCCGCGACCACCACGGCACCGACCACGACGGCGCCCAGGTAGCGCTGCACGTTGCCGTTCTGCGCCAGCCGCAGCAGCAGGCCGAGCCCCAGGGCGGTGCCGGCGCTGCCGCGTACGTAGGGTTCGACCACGTCGCGGTCACCGGCCACCACTCCCCCGGCCAGCCATCGCGTCGGTCTGACGACTGCCCTGTCGTAGGCGGCATCCACGCCGGCCTCGCGGGTCAGCAGGGTGCGCACCCGCGACGGCAGCATCCGGGCCGGGTCCTGCCGGCCGGAGCGCCGCCACCCGGCGTACACGAGGGCCAGCACGACGACGACCGCCAGTGTCGCGGTCACCGCGACCTCGGGGTGCACGAACTCGGTGTCGGGGTCGCCGGGGTCGACCAGCACGCCCGGGCTCAGCAGCGCCAGTCCGCCCAGCGCCGTCGCCGCGGCAAGCACCAGCATCGGTGCGCGCATCAGCCACGGCGCCTCGTGCGGGTGCGCCTCGGGGTGGGACGCGTCGTGCGGCTCGACGTCGGCAGCCGCGGCGGTGTCGGCG
>JALZDI010000286.1 GCA_030862655.1 Actinomycetota bacterium
AGTAGAAGACCAGCCCCTTGGGTACGCCGGCCTTCTTCGCGATCCGGGCGGTCGGCGTCGCGTCGAACCCGTCGCGGGCGAACAGATCCTCGGCGGCGTCGAGGATGCGCTGCCGGCTCGGGTCGGGCGGGCGCGGGCTCGGAGGCTCGCGGAACCGTCGGACCATGGCCGCACCTCCATTCCGCCGTACCCCGAGCCGTGGTGGACGGGCCGGGGCGGACAGGCGGTACGCCGTGCCCGCCCCGGGGTCGTCCGTTCAGTGCTGTGGCGCCGCGCGCCCGCCACCGATGTGCCGCACGGCCGGCAGTGCCGCCAGGCCGACGACCACCGTCACGACACCGACCACCCAGGACGTCCACGCGGCGCCCATCAGGTCGGCGTACCCGAGCACCCACGGGGCGATGAACATCAGCACGCCGAGCGCGACGTGTGCGTACTCCATCGACTCCATGGTCCGCCCGGCCAGCGGCGCCAGCGACGCCGCCGCGATGAGCACACCGAGCACGATCAGCGTCCACATCGCTGCCGTGTCGGTGTTGGTCCACAGCGGGGACAACAGCGCGTACAGGCCAGCCACCAGGGCTACGCCATCCGGCCAACTCTTGATGGCCTTCATCCGAACCTCCACAGTTTTTCCGCGGTCGTCGGCCCGAACCGGCGGCCTTTCGATGTTCCTGCTTCCGGTGTACGCCTGACTGACCGCCCGGTCAAGCCCCGTGATCGGCGTCGTCGACCCAGTCGGTGCCCGCGTCGCGCAGCTCCGGCTGCTGCCCGGTGAGCTGCGCGATCAGCGCCTCGAGGGCGCCCGCGGCCTCGTCCGGCACCGCCAGCCGCAGGGTCGCCCGCTCGCCGTACGCCACGTCACGCACCGCCACCTCCCGACCCTGCAGCTCGTGCTGCAGCCGGGCGGCGTCGGCGTGCCCGACCGTGACGTCCAGCAGCCGCACCATCCGACGCCGCACGACCCCGACGTCGTCCAGGCAGGCGCGCACGGCGTCGGAGTAGGCCCGCACCAGCCCGCCGGCGCCGAGCAGGGTGCCGCCGAACCAGCGGGTGACCACCGCGACCACGTCGCTGACCTCCCGGCCGCGCAGCACGTCGAGCATGGGCGCGCCCGCCGTACCCGCCGGCTCACCGTCGTCGTTGGAGCGCTGCACGCGGGCGTCGGGACCCAGAATGTACGCCGAGCAGTGGTGGCGGGCGTCCCAGTGCTGCTTGCGCGCGAGACCGACCACCTCGCGGGCGTCCTCCTCGGACTCGACGCGTCGCAGCCGGCACAGGAACCGCGAGCGCCTGACCTCGATCTCCGTGTCGCCGTCGCGGGCGATGGTGAGGTACGACGACGACACGCCGCCAGTTCACCACAACCGCGGAATGGTCACGACAAGGTGCCGCGACGGTTCCCTCCGAGTCTCGATGTCAGTGCGCGTGCTCAGGGATTCTGGGGCCGCGGGGCAGCCGGGCGAGGACCTTGTCGGGTGCGCCGGTCAGGCCCGAGACCCGCTGGGCGAGCGCGGAGCCGTCCTTGTCGGCGTACGGCCGCAATAGCTGCTCGACCGTCCAGGTCTCGCCGCCCTTCATCACGAACTCGACGTCGTCGGTGGTGGAGATGTCGGTCAGCGGGTTGCCGTTGACCGCGACCAGATCGGCCAGCTTGCCGGCCTCCACGGTGCCCAGGTCGTCGGCCTCGCCGAGCACCCTCGCCGCCACAGACGTCGCGCTACGCAGCGCGGCCTGTTCGCTGAGCCCGTAGCGCACCATCGCCCGCAGGTTCATGTGCGTGGACAGACCCACCTGGTCCAGCGGCGCGTCGGTGCCCGCCGCGACCACGCCGCCGTTCTCGATGATCCGGCGCAGCGCCTCGACCTCCAGACGCAGGTGCCGGCGTACCACCGACTGGTCGGTGGACCCGGCACGTGCCGCCTCGTCAGCGAAGGTCTGGTAGTACCACGCCGGCATCAGCTCGGCGGTCCGCTGGTCCGTGAGCACCGAGTCGTCCTCGGCGAACAGCGTCGAGGAGTCGAACAGCGTGGGGATCACCGTGGTCTTGGAGTTCGCGAACAGCTCGACCGCGTCGTCGTAGGTGACGCCGCCCAGGGACTGGCTCCGGGAGTAGCCGAGCCGCTGGGTGGCCGAGATGTGCGACTGCCCGTCCTGGCCGTAGGCGATGCCCGGATAGATGTAGTGCGACAGGTTGGGAACGCCCATCATGTGCGCGGCGGCGACCACGATCCGGTTGAGGTCCGCGGGCAGGCGCACGTAGGCCTTGACCATGTCGTACGACAGCCCGCGCGCACGCGCGAGCTCCAGACGGCGCAGCTGCGTCTCATCGAGGGTCGGGCGCATGAAGTCGTAGTAGACGCGCGACCCGTCGATGGCCTCGCCGGTGGGGAAGAACCGCGGCCCGGCCTGTGTGCCGGCCCGGTAGGACTCGGCGTCCTCGAGCGCGTCGTACGCGGGGTCACCGAGCGAACGGGCGGTGGTCACGCCGTAGGCCAGGTACAGCCGTCCCTTGCGCGAGCCGAAGGCCTTCCCCCACAGGCCGTTGTGGATGTGGGTGTCCAGCAACCCCGGCATCACGGTCTGGTCCGACGCGTCCACGACGCGGCCGTGGTGGGCGTCGGGGTCGTGGTCGCGCACGGCCGTGATGCGGTGCCCTTGGACGACGACGTCGACGTTGCGCCGAAGCCGGTCGCTGGTCCCGTCCCACAGCGCGCCGGCGTGGACCACGACCCGGCCGGTGTGCACCTCCGGCCGGTAGTCGAGGTCCATCGGCACGGTCCTCGGGGTCTCCGACCCGTCGGCGGGCACGGTGCGCAGCCGCCCGTTGGACAGGTACAGCAGCGTGCCGGAGTCGCCCGAGAACGACGGCGCGTCGGTCACCTCGTTCGTGACCGCCACCGGCTCGCCCGTCGGCCGGCCGGTGGAGTCGACCGGCATGGTGTACAGCCGCGACTCCGTCACGAACGCCACTGTGTCGCCGTCGGGCGACCACACCGGCCCGTCGACACCGCGCGTGGACAGCGACCGGTACGGCGCGGGCTCGATCAGCTGCTGGGCACCGGTGGCGGTGTCGATGGTCAGGATCTGGCTGGTGCCCTCGCGGAACCGGTCCGAGAAGGGCTCGACGACCGACAGCGCGAGATGACGGCTGTCGGGCGCCCAGGAGGGGTGGCCGGGAAGCCACCGCGGCGCGTCGACCGCGCGGGCCGCGCCATTGGCTTCGAGGACGTACGTCGCGCCGACCTGGTCCTGGTAGGCGATGGTGCCGTCCTCGGCCACGGCCGGAGCGATCTCTGCGCCCGGCAACCGGGTCAGCCGGGTCGTCCGGCCGGTGCGCAGGTCGCGTTGCCACAGGTCGGGGCTGCCCGCCTGGTCGGAGGAGTAGACCAGTCCGGACCCGTCCGCGGTCCAGGACGGGTCGGACTCCAGGTAGG
>JALZDI010000287.1 GCA_030862655.1 Actinomycetota bacterium
GGAAGACGGTCTTGCCGGTGACCAGGATGAACAGCGCCAGGCCGATCGCCAGCAGCACGTTGAGCTGGGAGAGGAACTTGATCCCCCGGTCGACGCCGGTGACGGCCGAGATCGTGGCCATCGCCACCGCGAGCACGATCAGCCCGACCTGCGCCGCGTTCCCCTGCGGGATCCCGAACAGCTCGTCGAGGCCGACGTTGAGCATCGCCACGCCGATGCCCAGAGATGTGGCCACGCCGAAGATGGTGCCCAGCACCGCGGCCATGTCGACGCCGTGCCCGATCGGCCCCTCGATCCGCTTGCCGATGATGGGGTACAGCGCCGACCGGATGGCAAGGGGGAGGTTCATCCGGTAGGAGAAGTAGGCCAGCGCCATGCCCATCAGCGCGTACATGCCCCAGCCGTTGATGCCGTAGTGGAACAGTGTCCACACCGTCGCCTCGCTCGCCGCCTGCTCGGTGCCGCCCTGCCCCACCGGCGGTGCGAGGTACTGCGTCACCGGCTCGGCCACCGCGAAGAACATCAGGTCGGTGCCGATCCCGGCGGCGAACAGCATCGCCGCCCACGAGAACGTGCTGTACTCCGGCCGCGAGTGCGACGGGCCGAGCCGGGTGCGGCCGTACTTGGAGATGCCGAGGAAGACGACGAAGACCAGGATGCCGGTCGCGAGCAGGATGTAGAACCAGCCGAACCAGTCCGACGCCCAGCCCACCAGCACCCCGATCGCGGCCGCCGCCTGACCGGGGGCCAGCAGTGCCCACACCGCGACGACGACCACGCCGATGCCCGAGCCGAAGAAGACGACGCGCTTGATTTGGGCGCGAGGCTCGCTGTCCCGAGGTTCCTCGGTGACCACCGTGGGTTCGCTCATGACATCTCTCCAAGGGTGTTGGCGCGGCTGTTGCGTGGGTCGCCGGGCGGGTACAGCGGCGTCTCGCCGCCGTGGCGGTAGTAGGGCACCCGCAGGGGTGCGAGCGACTCGGCGCCGGTGATCAGGTCGGCTGCCTTCTCCGCGACCATCATGACCGGGGCGTAGATGTTGCCGTTGGGCACGTAGGGCATGACCGACGCGTCCACCACGCGCAGCCCCTGTACGCCGTGCACCCGCATGGTCGCGGGGTCGACGACGCTCATCTCGTCGGTGCCCATCCGCGCGGTGCAGGACGGGTGCAGGGCGGTCTCGGCGTCTCGCGCCACCCAGTCCAGGATCTGCTCGTCGGTCTCGACCTGTGGCCCGGGCGACAGCTCCCCGGCGTCGAACGGCGCGAAGGCCGGCTGGGCGAGGATCTCCCGGGCGGCGCGCACCATCTCGACCCACTCGCGACGGTCGTCGGGGGTGGACAGGTAGTTGAACCGCAGCGCCGGGTGCTCGAACGGGTCGGTCGAGCGGATCTTCACCGAGCCGCGGACGTCGGAGTACATCGGCCCGATGTGCACCTGGTAGCCGTGCTCGGCGGCCGGCCGCGTGCCGTCGTAGCGGATCGCGATCGGCAGGAAGTGGAACATCAGGTTGGGGTAGTCGACCTTGTCGTTGCTGCGGATGAAACCGCCCGCCTCGAAGTGGTTGGACGCGCCCACCCCGCGCCGCAGCAGCAGCCACTCCGCGCCGATGCGGGGCTTGTGCCGGTGCCTGAGCCACGGCCCGATCGACACCGGCTGCAGGCTGCCGTGCTGGACGTAGACCTCGAGGTGGTCCTGCAGGTTCTCGCCCACACCGGGCAGGTCGGCCAGCGGCTCGATGCCGAGCGCGCGAAGCTCCTCCGCGTTGCCGATGCCGGCGAGCTGCAGTACCTGCGGCGTGTTGATCGCGCCGCCGCACAGGATCACCTCGCCGGCGTCGACGCGCCGGCGGAGGCGGCCTCCGCGCAGGTAGTCGACGCCCACGACCGTCGTACCCCGGGTGCGCAGCGCGGTGACGTGCGCGAGGGTCTCGACGTCGAGGTTGTCGCGGCCCATCACCGGGTGCAGGTACGCGCGGGAGGCACTGAGCCGGCGTCCGCGGTGCACGTTGCGGTCGAACCGGGCGAAGCCCTCCTGCCGGTAGCCGTTCACGTCGTCGGTGAGGGGGTGACCGGCCTGCTGGACCGCCTCGAAGAACGCCCCGAACAACGGGGTCGCCGCGGGGCCCCGCTCCAGCACCAGCGGACCCGACCCGCCGCGCCACTCGTCGGCCCCGGCCAGGCAGGTCTCCATCCGCTTGAAGTACGGCAGGCAGTGCGCGTAGTCCCACGCCCCCATGCCGGGCTCGGCGGCCCACCGCTCGAAGTCGAGCGGGTTGCCGCGCTGGAAGATCATCCCGTTGATGCTCGACGACCCACCCAGCACCTTGCCGCGGGCGTGGAAGACCCGGCGCCCGCCCATGTGCGGCTCGGGCTCGGACTCGTAGCGCCAGTCGTAGAGCCGGTTGCCGATCGGGTACGGCAGCGCGGCCGGCATCTGGATGAACGGGTCCCACCGGAAGTCGGCGCGCCCGGCCTCGAGCACCAGCACGCTGGTCGACGGGTCGGCGCTGAGCCGGTTGGCCAGAGCGCATCCGGCGGACCCTCCGCCCACGATGACGAAGTCGTACGTCGAGCGTCGACTCACTCCCGGTCCCCCTCTCCGGGGCCGAACCAGTGCTGGGGCGCGGGCCGGGTGTTGTGCCAGATGTGCTTGGTCTCGCGGTACTCGTCGAGCCCGGCGAGCCCGAGCTCGCGGCCGACCCCGGACTGCTTGTAGCCGCCCCACTCGGCCTGCGGGACGTAGGGGTGGAAGTCGTTGATCCAGATCGTGCCGTGGCGCAGCCGTCGCGCGACCCGCTCGGCACGCCCGGCGTTCTGGGTCCACACCGCCCCGGTCAGCCCGTAGATCGTGTCGTTGGCCAGCGCGACCGCCGCGTCCTCGCGCTCCGCGTCGTCGCCCCCGCCGAAGGTCTCCACGGTCAGCACCGGCCCGAACGACTCCTCCTGGACGACGGACATGTCACTGGTGCAGTCGTCGAGGATCGTGGGCAGGTAGAAGAAGCCGTCCGCGAGCTCGGGCGCGTCGGGCCGGGCGCCGCCCACCCGCAGGCGCGCCCCCTCGGCGAGACCGGTGGCGACGTAGGCCTCCACCTTGTCGCGGTGGCCCGCGCTGATCAGCGGGCCGCTCTCCGCGGCCTCGTCGAACGGCCCGCCGAGCCGGATCCGGCCCGCGCGGCGCACCAGCTTCTCCACGACCTCGTCGTGGACGGAGTCCTCGACGATCAGCCGGGACCCGGCCGAGCAGACCTGGCCGGAGTCGAGGAAGATCGCGGTCAGCGCGTAGTCGACCGCGGTCTCGAGGTCGGCGTCGGCGAACACGACGTTGGGGTTCTTGCCGCCGAGCTCGAGCGCCACCTTCTTCACCGTGCCCGCGGCCGCGGCCATGATCCGGCGACCGGTGTGCAGGCCTCCGGTGAACG
>JALZDI010000055.1 GCA_030862655.1 Actinomycetota bacterium
CGGCGGCGCAGGCCGGCCCGCTCGCAGGCCAGGTCGACCGCCTCGTCGAGCCCGCCGAGCTCGTCCACCAGGCCGTGCCCGCGGGCGTCGGCGCCGGTCCAGACCCGGCCCTTCGCGACCTCGCGGAGCCGGTCCACCGGCATCGCGCGGTCCTGCGCCGCCTTGCCGGTGAAGTCGTCGTAGACCCGGTCCAGCCACGTCTCCAACCGCTGCCACTCCTGCTCGGTGAACCGGCGCTGGGGCGAGAACATCTCCGCCTGCGCGCCTACCGAGACGCTCTCGACGCGCACCCCGACCCGGGCCAGCGCGTCCCGCACCACCTGCTTGCCGGCCAGCACGCCGATCGACCCGGTCAGCGTGCCCGCGTCCGCGACCACGGCGTCGGCCGGCATCGCGATGTAGTAGCCGCCCGACGCGGCGACCGAGCCCATCGAGGCGACCACCGTGCGGCCGGACTCCCGCAGGCGCAGCACCTCCCGGCGGACCGCGTCGGAGGCGACGTAGGAGCCGCCGGGGCTGTCGACGCGCAGCACCACCGCCTTGACCGCGTCGTCCTCGCGTGCGGCCCGCAGGCTCGCCCCGAGGCTGTCGGAGCCGATCGAGGCGCCCCGCAGCGGGGTCGCGCCGCGGGAGCGGCCGATGTGGATGGGCCCCGAGGCCTGCACCACCGCGACCGCGGGTCGCCTGCGGGCGGTCAGGCGGCGCGCCGGCCCGGAGCCGGGGTGCCGGCGGTAGCGCTCGACGTACCGCAGCCGTACGTCGGGCAGCCGGTCGCGGAGGGCGGCGTACACCTCGTCGCGGTAGCCCAGCCGGTCGACGAGCCCCAGACGCACGGCCTCCTCGGCGTGCACCGGCGCCTGCTCCACCGCGGCCCTCACGGCCTCGGCGGTCATGCCGCGGCCCTCGGCGACCCCCTGCACGATCGTCTCCATCGCCGACGCGGTCAGCTGCTGCGCCATCTCGCGATGCGCATCGGTCATGTGGCTGCGCAGGAACATGTCGGCGGCGGTCTTGTACTCGTGCCGCTGCCCGATCTCCGGGGCCACCCCCGCGCGGTCCAGGGCCTCGCGCACGAACAGGCCCTGGGCGACCACGCCGGTCAGGCCGACGTCGCCGGACGGCTGCAGCCAGACCTCGTCGAAGCCGGTGGCCAGGTAGTAGCCGACATTGCCGGGGCCCATCTCGCCGTAGGTCTCCGACCAGCACACCGCGGGCTTCTTGTCGCGGCGGAAGCGCCGCACCGCCGCCCGCAGCTCGCCGGCCATCGCCAGCGTCGGCACCTGGGTGCCCACGTGCGCGACCAGGCCGAGCACCTCCGGGTCGGCGGCCGCCCGGCGCAGCCCCTCGACCACGTGCCGCAGCACCGGGACGTGCCGGGTGCGGGCCGCCTCGAGCGGCGAGGACGGCGGCGCCTCGGCCAGGCCGCGGGACAGGTCGAGCTCGAGCAGCAGCCGGGTGGGCCCCTCCCCGGTGACGCGGGCGCGGGCCTGGCGGACGAGGGCGGCTGGCGAGGTCTCCATCCGGCCACCCTAGAATGGCCACTCTGCGTGGAGGGGAGTACTCCCTCGTGGCCGGGTCGTCATCTCGGCGGACGTCGCTGCGTCCGTCCGGCCCAGCCGGTCTGCCGCCCCGTGCGGCAGGCGGAAGAGACCTCCGGGCCGGCCCTTAGTCTGTCCCGGAGGAGGTCAGCTCTTGAACGTTCCCGAGTGGGTGTGGTGGGCGACGGTCGTCGTGACCGTCTCCTTTTTGCTCGTCGACGTGGTCGTCATCGGTCGCCGTCCGCACGAGCCGTCGATGAAGGAGGTCAGCCGCCACCTGGCGTTCTACCTCGGCATGGCGGCGCTCTTCGGCGTCGGCGTGTGGGTCCTCGCCGGTGGGCAGTTCGGCGGTGAGTTCTTCGCCGGCTGGCTGACCGAGTACTCGCTGTCGGTCGACAACCTGTTCATCTTCATCATCATCATGAGCAAGTTCGCCGTGCCGCGTGAGTACCAGCAGACCGCGCTGATGATCGGGATCGTGCTCGCGCTGGTGATGCGCGGCATCTTCATCGCGGTCGGCGCGGCCGCGATCGCGAACTTCTCCTGGATCTTCTACCTCTTCGGGGCGTTCCTGATCTACACCGCGGTCCACCTGGCCAAGGAGGGCCAGGAGGACGAGGACGAGTTCGAGGAAAACCGGCTGATCCGGTTCGTCGAGCGCCGCTTCCCCGCCACCAAGGAGTACCACGGCGTCAAGCTGGTGGTGCGGGAGAACGGCAAGCGGCTGATCACGCCGATGCTGCTGGTGATGCTCGCCCTGGGCACCACCGACCTGCTGTTCGCGCTCGACTCGATTCCCGCGATCTACGGGCTGACCTCCGAGCCGTACCTGGTGTTCACCGCCAACGTGTTCGCGCTGATGGGGCTGCGGCAGCTGTACTTCCTGATCGGCGGCCTGCTGAAGCGGCTGGTCTACCTCAGCTACGGCCTGGCGTTCCTGCTCGCGTTCATCGGCGTCAAGCTGGTGCTGGAGGCGCTGCACCTCAACGAGCTTCCGTTCATCAACAACGGCGAGCACGTCTCCTGGGCGCCGGAGATCCCGATCTGGCTGTCGCTGACGATCATCGTCGGCACCCTGGCGGTCACCGCGGTCGCCAGCCTGGTCAAGACCCGCAGCCAGGCCAAGGAGGAGCCGGCGCGCGAGGAGGTCGGCCCCTGACCTGGCCGCGCGGTCGCGTCGTCAGGCCGGCTCCTGCGCCTCCGCCGGCTCCCGCTCCAGGTCCCTGTCGTACGGCGGGCACGGGGTGTCGACACCGGGCAGCCCGCGGCCGCGGATCGAGGCCCGCGCGGTCTCCGGCACGAACAGCAGCCCGAGCCCACCGATGACGCACGCGCCCATCATGTAGAACGCCGGCACCAGCGAGCTGCCGGTCACCGCGATCAGCTTCTCGTTGGCGTACAGCGCGGTGCCGCCGAAGAGCGCGGTGGAGACGTTGTAGGCGATGGCGAAGCCGGCGAAGCGCACGTGCGTCGGGAACATCGCCGGGAACGTCGCCGAGATCGTGCTCAGCTGCAGCACGTACAGCAGCCCCAGCACGCCGAACCCGAACAGCGCCACCGCGAAGTCCTGAGCCATCAGCAGGTAGGCCGGGACGGCCAGCACGAACAGGCCGACCAGCGACACCCACCACATCGGCTTGCGGCCGAACCGGTCGGACAGCCGACCGGAGAACGGGATCACCGCCATCATGCCGACCTGGCCGAGGATGACCACCAGAAGGGCCGGCGTCTCGGCCATGCCGAGCGTCTCCTGCAGGTACGTCGGGGTGTAGGCGAGCAGCGTGTAGTTGCAGACGTTCAGCGCCACCACCAGGGCGCCGAGTGCGAACAGCGGCCGCTTGTAGTCACGGAACAGGTCCTGGAACTCGGTCTTGAGGCTGGTCTCCTCCTCGTGCCTGGCCTCCAGCTCCTGGAACACCGGGGTGTCCTCGAGCCTCGTCCGCAGGTAGAGCCCGACGACGCCGAGCGGCCCGGCCATCAGGAACGGGATGCGCCAGCCCCACTCGGTCATGGCCTGCTCGCCGACGACCGTGGCGGTCAGCAGCACCGCCGAGGCGCCCAGCGTGAACCCGGCCAGCGTGCCGAACTCCAGGAAGCTGCCGAAGAACCCACGCCGCCGGTCGGGGGAGTACTCGGCCATGAACGTCGCCGCGCCGCCGTACTCGCCGCCGGCGGAGAAGCCCTGCACGACGCGCAGCAGGATGAGCAGCACCGGCGCCCAGACCCCGATGGTGTCGTGGCTGGGCAGCAGACCGATACCGAAGGTGGCGGCCGCCATCAGCAGGATGGTGGTGGCCAGCACCGCCTTGCGACCGAGCCTGTCGCCGAGCGGGCCGAGGACGACGCCGCCGAGGGGCCGGAACACGAACGACACCGCGAACACCGACAGGGTGGCCGCGGTGCCCATGTTCGGGAAGAACTGCGCGGTGACGTAGGTGGTCGCGTAGGCGTAGACGCCGTAGTCGAACCACTCGGTCATGTTCCCCATGGCGGACGCCCCGATGGCGCGGTGCAGGGTCTGCGGTGGCGCGTCCTGCACCGCGCCGGTATGCGAGCCGTCGGCGGCTGCAGATGACATGTGGATCCTCCCGAGATCTGCGATCCCGGGCGACCCTAATAGGGCTACGCCGAGGCGCGGACCGCCCCCGCCCAGATGTCGAGAGCCGCGTCGATCTGGTCGCCGTCGACGACCAGGGCGGGGATCATCCGCACCACGTTGTTGTAGGCGCCGCAGAGCAGCAGCATCAGCCCGCGCTCGCCGGCCTCGCGCTGCGCCCGCAGGGCGGCCTCCGGGTCGGGGCGACGGTCGGCACCGACGAACTCGTTGCCGAGCATCAGCCCGAGGCCGCGGACGTCGCCGATGGCGGGGTGCTCGCCGGCCACCTTCTGCAGGCCGGTGAGCAGCCGCTGGCCCATGGTCGCGGCGTTGTCGACCAGGTTCTCCCGCTCGATCACGTCCAGGGTCGCCAGCGCCGCGGCGCAGGACACCGGGTTGCCGCCGTACGTGCCGCCCTGCGAGCCGGGCAGCGCCTTGGCCATCAGCTTCTCGGGCGCGGCGATCGCCGACAGCGGGAAGCCGCTGGCCAGCCCCTTGGCCGTGATGAGCACGTCGGGCCGCACGTCGAAGTGGTCGTGCCCCCAGAACTTGCCGGTGCGGCCGAACCCGGTCTGCACCTCGTCGACGACCAGCAGGATGCCGTGCCTGTCGGCGCGCTCGCGCAGCCCGGCCATGAACCGCGCGCTCGCCGGCACGTAGCCGCCCTCGCCGAGCACCGGCTCGACGAAGAACGCGGCGGTGTCGGCGGCCGGGGAGGTGGTGGCCAGCACGTAGTCGAGCTCGCGCAGCGCGAAGTCGGTGGCGGTCTCGTCGTCCCAGCCGTAGCGGAACGCGAACGGGAACGGCGAGACGCCGACCCCGGAGGGCAGCGGACCGATTCCGGCGCGGAACTTGGTGCCGGAGGTGGTCAGCGACGCCGCGCCGAACGTGCGGCCGTGGAACGACCCGTGGAACACCACGATGTTGGGTCGACCCGTCGCGTGTCGCACCAGCCGCATCGCGGCCTCGACGGCCTCGCTGCCGGAGTTGACGAAGAAGGTGCTGTCGAGCCCGGCGGGCAGCACGTCACCGAGACGCTCGCTCAGCTGCCGCAGCGGCCGGCTCAGCATCGTCGTGTACTGGCCGTGGATGAGCTGGGCGGCCTGCGTCTGTACCGCCTCGACCACGTGCGGGTGGCAGTGGCCGGTGGAGGTGACGCCGATGCCGGCCGTGAAGTCGAGGTGCCGGCGGCCGTCCTCGTCGTAGACGTACACGCCCTCGGCATGGTCCACCAGGACCGGGGTCGCCTGCTTCAGTACCGGGGACAGCTTCGCCATGCCTTTGCCTCCATCGACCGTCGGCTTGTGTGACACCGGCGACGCTACCCCGACCGGGCGGCCGCCGTCAGTCCATGGCGGGGGTCGGCAGCAGCCGGCCCATGGCGTCGTGCATGTGCGACCGCATCACCTCGATGGCGGCGTTGCGGTCCCCGGCACGGATGGCGTCGACGATGACCGCGTGCTCGTGCGCGAGGTCGTCCGGGGCGACGTACTTCTCGGCCAGGGCCGCCAGGCACATCCGGGTCTCGACCAGCAGCGTGCCGGCCATCCGCTGCAGCCGCACGCTGCCGGACTCCGACACCAGCTGCTCGTGGAACGCGGCGTCGGCCTCCGCCAGCGCCTTGGGCGAGCCGTGGTCGGC
Organism: Actinomycetota bacterium; assembly: GCA_030862655.1. Next base: position 5,776 of record JALZDI010000055.1, read on the forward strand.
CGCGTGGCCGAGCCGGCGCACCGCACGGTCCAGGCGGCCCGCGGCGGCCTCCGGCTCCGGGTGCCGGATGATCTCGAGCACCGCCGCGGTCTCGACCGCGAGCCGGGCGGTGTAGATGTCGCGGATGTCCTCCTCGGACAGGGTCACCACGAACAGGCCCCGGTGCGGGACCGCCTCCAGCAGACCCTCCGCCACCAGGTGCTGCATGGCCTCGCGCAGCGGGCCGCGGCTGACCCCGAGCTGCTCGGCCACGATCGCCTCGCCGACCTGCTCGCCCTGGGCGAAGTCGCCGGACATCACGGCCTCGCGCAGCTGCTCGGCGATCAGCGTGGACGTGGGCACCCGGTCGATGGGCGTGAGGGTGTTGGGATGGTCGCTGTCGCTCATCATCTCTCCGTCCGGCCCGCGGTCGTCGCGACCGTGGGCGTGGTCTGGAAGAGCGTGCCCAGCCGGGGTTTCGGCGCGTGCCTCTCGAGCAGCCGCAGCCCCTCCCAGACAGACACCTGGTTGGCGGTGAGCACGGGCTTGCCGACGTGCCCCTCCAGGGCGTCGAGATGGTCGGCGGTGTGCAGCGCGGTGTCGGGCATCAGCAGGGCCTCGGCGCGGGGGTGGTCGCCGGCGGCGGCCATCGCGAGCACCTGCGCACGCGGCAGGGTGCCTACCTCGGCCGCGGTGTAGATGTCGTGGCTGGTGGCCCCGACGACCTTGAACCCGGCCGCGTCGAGGAAGTCGGCGAACAGCGCGGTGACGTCGTCGGGGTAGGTGGCCACGACCGCCACCCGGCGCACGCCGAGCGCACGCCCGGCCCGCACGAACGCCAGCGAGGTGCTGGACGCGGGGACGCCGGCGGCAGCCGCGAGCGCCGCGGCCTGGTCATGTGCGCCGTCCCAGCCGTACACGAAGCTGCCGCTGGTGCACGTCCAGACGACGGCGTCGGGGGAGTGCGGCGCCAACGCGGCGGCACCCTCGGCCAGACGGTCGTCGCGTCCCCAGTCGAGCAGTGCGTCGGCCCGGTGGGCGTCCTCGACCATCACGGTGTGGTGCACGGGGAGCGCGAAGCCCGGGCCGAGCAGCTCGGCGAGCCGCGGGAAGTCGTCCTCGGCCGAGAACCCGGGGTAGAGGATGCCGACCGTCACCGGCGAAGCCACGGACGCAGGCATGGGTCGCCCTTCCTGACGTTCCTGGACATTGTTGACAATCCTACAGGCCCTCCTTAGCGTCGGCCACGCCGACCGCCGAACTCAAAGGAGCATCCGATGGCCCGCTACCTCGACATCTCGCTGCACAAGCGGGGCGTCACCTGCGTGGCCCGGATGCTGGACGACCAGGCGCCGCGCACCTGCGCCGCCGTGTGGGACGCGCTGCCGCTCGGCGCCGACGTCTACCACGCGAAGTACGCCCGCAACGAGATCTACACCTTCGTGCCGACGTTCGCCGAGGTGGCCCCCGGGCCCGAGAACACCACGATCACCCCGATCCCCGGCGACGTCGTCTACTTCCCGTTCGAGCAGTGGCAGATGGCCAACGCGGCGTACGGCTACGACGCCGGCTCGGCGCAGCGACAGCACCAGCACGTGGTCGACCTCGCCCTGTTCTACGGGCGCAACAACCTGCTGCTCAACCCCGACACCGGGTGGGTCCCCGGCAACGTGTTCGCGACCATCGTGGAGGGCATGGACGACATCGCGGCGGCCGGGCAGGACCTGTGGCGGCGCGGTTTCGAGGGGGAGACGCTGTCGTTCGCCCGGCACGGCGGCGACCTGTGAGTCAGCCCGCGGCGGGCAGTTCCTGCGGGGTGTACGACGCGGTGGAGTCGAAGAGCAGCTGACCGTTGGGCTCGATCGGCCGTCCGGCGGCCCGGAGCGCGGCCCACATCGACACCTGGTTGGCGGTGATCACCGGCTTGCCGAGCGCAGCCTCGAGCGGCGCGATCACGTCGTAGGTCGCGAGGTTGGTGCAGCTGATGAACAGCGCCTGCGCGTCGGGATGGTCGGCGGCGACCGCGAGGTCGTGCACGGTCGGCCCGGTGACCCGCCAGATCTTCTCGCCGAGGCCGAGCTCGCGCCCGGACAGCACCGAGATGCCGGCCTCCTCCAGGAACATGTGCAGCCGCAGGGTCAGGCTGGGCACGTACGGCGTGGCGACCGCGATCCGGTCGATCCCGAGGAACTCCAGCGCCTCGAGCAGGGCGCTGGAGGTGGTCACCGCGCGCGGCGCGCCGGCGGCCAGCATCTGCTCGCGCATCGCCTGCTCGCCGACGACGCCGCGCACGAAGCTGCCCGAGGCGCAGAGGTAGACCACCACCTGCGGCTCGGCGGCCAGCAGGTTCGCCGTGCTCGCGTGCAGGGTCTCGTCGGTGCTGATCAGCTCGGCCATCTCGACGCTGGAGGACATCGGGTGGAAGGCCGTGCGCGTGAGCAGCAGGGACACGGAGTCGGGCACCCATCGCCAGATCTCGCGGTCCAGCGCGAAGTCGTACGGCACGATCACGCCGTACGCGTGCTCATCCCAGCCGTCCCAGACGGTGGCGTTGTCGACCATGTGCAGCGGTCCAATCACACGAGGAGGGTGCCCGCTTTGGATTGTTGACAATCCTACGATCCATTCCTAACGTGACACGCGCTTCGGTTACCGTGCAACCTCCAGGGCGACCCGAGGAGGGACATGACCGCGCCGACCGTCACCGTGCTGCATGACGGCCAGCTTCCTCCCGATATGCCCGCGATCGAGGCGCTCGGCCGGGTGCGGACCGCCCGGGCGCCCGAGCTGGCCG
>JALZDI010000288.1 GCA_030862655.1 Actinomycetota bacterium
GAGCTGTCGGCGCTGGCGATGCCGCACGCCCGCATCGGCGTGCGTGTCGGACAGCGGGCCGCCGACGCCGGCCTGCGGGTCGGGGGCCGCACGGTCGCCTTCGGCCCCGAGGGGGTCGACGAGGTGGAGCTGCTGCTCGCCGCCAACGCCGGCGCCGAGCCCCGGCCGCTGGACAAGGGGGCCTCCGGGGGCGAGCTGTCCCGGGTGATGCTGGCCCTGGAGGTGGTGCTGGCCGGCCGCAACCCGGTACCCACCCTCGTCTTCGACGAGGTCGACGCCGGCGTGGGCGGCAGGGCCGCCGTCGAGCTCGGCCGCCGGCTGGCCCGGCTGGCCCGCGACACCCAGGTGCTGGTGGTCACCCACCTGCCGCAGGTCGCCGCCTTCGCCGACCGCCACTACGTCGTGGTCAAGAGCGACGACGGCAGCGTCACCTCCAGCGACCTGCGGGTGGTCGAGGAGTCCGACCGGGTGCGCGAGCTGTCGCGCATGCTCGCCGGTCTGGAGGGCTCGGAGTCGGCGGAGGCCCACGCGCAGGAGCTGCTCTCGGTGGCCGCCCGCGAACGCGCCGCATCCTGACCCGCCACGCGGGTCGCGGCTACCGGGAGAGGCCGCACCGGCGTGCGAGGATGACCCGCGATGAAAATCCCCGTAGCCAAACGCAACGGCCGGACGGCGCCGTCGGCGGTCTCGGGACGGGCGCGTCTGGGGCGGCGCACCCAGTCGCTCGTCCGTCGGCTCCGGCCCGGTGACATCGCCGTGATCGACCACGTCGACCTCGACCAGGCCAGCGCCCAGGCGCTGGTCGACGCCCGGGTCGCGGCCGTGGTCAACGTCGCCCCGTCGACGTCCGGCCGCTACCCCAACCGCGGCCCGCAGGTCATCGTCGACGCCGGCATCCCGTTGGTCGACGCCACCGCCGGGCCGGTGTTCTCGTCGCTCAACGACGGCGACGGGGTCCGCATCGAGGGCGGAGTGCTCTTCCGCGGCGACGACGAGGTCGGCGCCGGCACCGTGCTCGACCGCGACCAGGTGGCCGCCGCGACCGAGGACGCCCGGCAGGGGATGGCCGTGCAGCTCGAGACGTTCAGCGCCAACGCCGCCGAGTTCGTCCGCCGCGAGGGCGACCTGCTGCTCGACGGGACCGGCATACCCCTCGTCGGCACCCGCCTCGACGGCCGGCCGGTGGTGGTCGTGTCCAGGCGGCACGAGCACGAGCAGGAGCTGCGCCGGCTGCGTACGTTCATCAAGGAGCGCCGTCCCGTGCTGGTCGGCGTCGACGACGGGGCGGAGGCCCTGGTCGCGGCCGGACACCGTCCGCACCTGGTCGTCGGTAGCCTGGAGTCGGTCAGCGACAAGACGCTGCGCTGCGGCGCCGAGGTCGTGCTGACGGCGCCGCGGGTGGGCAACCCGGCGCACCTGGAGCGGCTCGAGCGTCTCGGCGTCGGCGGCACCCTGTTCCGCACCTCGGCCGCGGACGAGGACGCCGCCCTGCTGCTCGCCGAGCGCGGCGGCGCCGCGCTGATCGTGTCGGTCGGCGGACCGCCGAGCCTCGAGGCCTACCTCGACCGCGGCCGTACGGCGATGGCCAGCAGCTTCCTGACCCGGCTGCGGGTCAGCCCCCGGCTGGTCGACGCTCGCGCCGTGCCGCGGGTCTACCAGTCGCCGGTGCGGACCTGGCAGCTGGTGCTGGTTGCGCTGCTGGGGCTGCTCGCCGTGGCGCTGGCGGTGGCGGTCACCCCGGTCGGCGAGGACTGGTGGCAGCTGCTGCGCACCGAGGTGGCCGACCTGTGGGCCTGGCTGCAGGGGCAGGTCAGATGACGCGGCTGCGACATGCACTGGTGCTGTTCTCGGCGATGGTGTTCGCGTTGGCGCTCGGCGTGGCACTTGGCGGCGGGCCGCTGCAGGGACCGGTCCGCGGGGCCATCCGCAGCCAGCTGGTCGCCGACCCCGGCACCGACGCGGCACGAGCCGCCGCCCTGGCCCAACGCAACCGCGACCTGACCCGGTCGGCCCGCTTCGAGGACGGCTTCGCCCAGTCGGTCTCCGCGGACCTGCTCGAGGGTGCCCTGGCCGACCGTCCCGTGGCGGTGCTCAGCCTCCCCGGCGTGACCCGCCCGACGACCGAGACAGTGGTCGCCGACATCGCCGCCGCCGGCGGCAGCGTCACCACCGCCCTGCGCGTCGGACCGGACCTGGTCGCCCCGTCCGCGCGGCCGCTGGTCGACGAGCTGACCAAGCGGCTGCTGCCCGAGATCGACGACGTCGAGGTGCCCGAGGGCACGTCGGTCTACACCCGCGTCGGCGCGGTCGTCTCCCGCGCGCTGCTGACGACCGAGGACGGCGGCGTCCCGATGGGTGACACATCACGCAGCGTCTTCAACACCTTCACCACCGCCGGGCTGCTGCGTGGCGGCGAGCCGCGGCAGCGCGCCAGCGCCGTCGTGGTCCTGGTCCCCGCGCCGCCGCAGCGTGGCGCGTCCACGGCCGGTCGCAGCACGATCGTCACCGAGCTGGTGGCGGCGATGGACGAGGCCGGTGACGGCGTGGTCGTCGCCGGGCCGCCGTCCGCGGCCGAGCGTGACGGCCTGGTCTCGGCCGTACGCACCTCCGCGGCGACCGGGGAGGACGTCTCCACGGTCGACACCGTCGGCCGCCGGGCCGGTCAGGTGGTCACGGTGCTGGCGCTGGCCGGCGAGGTCGACGGCGACGCCGGGCACTACGGCGTCGGCCGCGGCGCCGATGCCCTGGTGCCCTGACCGCAGGGCAGCGACCGGCGCGTCGTGCCCGCCGCCCGGGGCGGCTTGATAGGCTGAAAACCCGTGGACGGGCGGGCCTCGAGCACGGTCCGCCGCACAACGACGACCACGGGAGCCGAGTTGGCAGGTTCAGCCCAGACCAAACACCTCTTCGTCACCGGCGGGGTCGCTTCCTCGCTCGGCAAGGGGCTGACCGCCTCCAGCCTGGGGAGCCTGCTCAAGGCGCGTGGCCTCCGGGTCACCATGCAGAAGCTGGACCCCTACCTCAACGTCGACCCGGGCACGATGAACCCGTTCCAGCACGGTGAGGTGTTCGTCACCAACGACGGGGCCGAGACCGACCTCGACATCGGCCACTACGAGCGCTTCCTCGACGTCGACCTGGGGGGCCACGCCAACGTCACCACCGGCCAGGTCTACTCCCACGTGATCGCCAAGGAGCGCCGTGGCGACTATCTCGGCGACACCGTGCAGGTGATCCCGCACATCACCAACGAGATCAAGGAACGCATCCGCGCGATGGCCGGGGACGACGTCGACATCGTCATCACCGAGGTCGGCGGCACCGTCGGCGACATCGAGTCGCTGCCGTTCCTGGAGGCCGCGCGGCAGGTCCGGCACGACGTCGGCCGCGACAACTGCTTCTTCCTGCACGTGTCC
>JALZDI010000056.1 GCA_030862655.1 Actinomycetota bacterium
CTCGGCGGCCCGCCGGGCGTCGTCGGCCCGCCGCGCGGCCCTGTCGCGGTCCTTCTCCGCCGCGCCGGCGTCGCGCTCGGCGTCTGCCAGGTGCCGCTCCATGCGTCGCACCCGGCGGCGCAGGTCGTCCAGCGACGCAGTCACCTTGGCACGGCCCGAGGTCGCCTCCTGCAGCCGCTCCTCAGCCCGGGACAGCTCCTCGTCGGCCTCGGCGGCGGAGCGCTCGGCGTCCTCGGCGCGCCGACGTTCGGCCGCGGTGGGCTTGCGCTTGGCCTGCTTCGTGCGCCGGCGTGCCGCCTTGGCGGTCCGGCCCTGGGTCTCGTCCGGACCCGGGACCGCCGAGGGCACCGCGACGGCGTCGCCGATCTCGACCGGGGCCAGCCCCGTCGTCTCCAGTGCGTGGGTGAGCAGTCCGCTGCGAGCGGCCGCTCCGGCGCCGGCGTCGGTCAGCGCGGCCCGCAGCGTCTGCTCCACCTCGGTGGCCACCGACTCGCTGACGCGGTGGCCCAGGTCGACTGCCAGCGCCCGCGCCTGCCGCCCCACCGCGGCGACCAGCTCGTGGCGCTGCCGGTTGAGCTCGCGCAGCTCGGTGCCGTCGAGGTTCTCCTGGGCCTCCCGCAGCGCCGCGCCCAGGTCGACCAGCTGTTCGAGCTCGGCGGGCTGGTGCCGGGCCAGCATGTTCACCACCCATGCGGACGACGAGGGCTTGCGCAGCGCCTTGATCGCCTCGGCCAGCTCACGGTGGCCGTCGTCGCGGGCCGCCTTGGCCCGCTCGTTGCGGCTCGCGGTGAACTCCTGCGGCGCCAGGGCGTACAGCTCCTGCGCCGTGCTGACCAGGTCCATCGCTCGCATTCAACACCAGATGGCTAGCGTGGGGCACATGGCCATGACCGTGCAGGCGGCGATCGACCGGATCGGCTTCGGGCTGTTCCAGCGGCGGCTGTTCCTGGTCTGCGCGGTGACCTGGGCGGCCGACGCGGCCGAGATCTTCCTGCTGTCGTTCGCGCTGCCCGGCTTCTCGGAGGAGTTCGCCCTGAGCGGGTCGCAGGCCGGTCTTGTGGTCACCTCGACGTTCGCCGGGATGCTGGTCGGTGCGTGGTTCTGGGGTGCGCTCTCAGATCGCATCGGCCGTCGTACCGGCTTCCAGCTGACGGTGGCGATCTTCGCCGCGTTCGGGCTGGCGTCCGCGTTCGCGCCGGACGCGGTGTGGCTGGCGGGGCTGCGGTTCCTCACCGGCTTCGGGCTGGGTGGTGCGCTGCCGCTGGACTTCTCGGTGTTCGCCGAGTACCTCCCGACCCGCAACCGCGGCCGCTGGTTGGTGCTGCTGGAGAGCTTCTGGGCGGTCGGGACGGTGGTCGCCGCCGGGCTGGCGCTGGTGATCATGCCTGAGCTCGGCTGGCGCTATCTGCTGGCCACGTCCGCGGTCGCCGCGCTGCTGGTGCTGTGGGTACGGCGACGGCTGCCGGAGTCGGCGCGCTACCTGGTGTCGCGCGGGCGTCGAGAGGAGGCGCAGCTGATCCTCGACCGGGTCGCGGCGGAGAACGGCGTACCGCCGTTTGCGGAGCCCCTCGTGGCCGCGACCGGCAGCGAGGCCCGAGGCGGGACCGTGACGTCGCTGCTCGCCCGTGCGCTGCGGCGCGTCACGCTGACGCTGTGGGCGACCTGGCTGCTCATCGCCTTCGCCTACTACGGGATCTTCGTCTGGCTGCCGCAGGTGCTGTCGGACCAGTACGGCTTCCTCGACACCTACCTGTACGTCTTCTTCATCGCGGTGGTGCAGCTGCCCGGCTACTTCTCCGCCGCCTGGCTGCTCGAGCGGTGGGGCCGACTGCCGGTGCTGCGCACCTACCTCGCGGTCAGCGCCGCTGCGACGTTCCTGTGGGCCTTCGCCGACGGTACGGTCGCCGTACTCCTGGCGGCCGGCCTGATGAGCTTCTTCTCGCTGGGGGCGTGGGCGGCGCTGTACGCCTACACCCCGGAGGTCTACCCGACCCAGGTGCGCACGACTGGGATGGGTACGGCGAGCAGCTTCGCCCGGGTCGGCGGCGTGGTCGCCCCGCTGGTGGGAGGAGCGCTGTTCCCCGTGTCACTGACCCTGGCGCTCACCGTGTTCGCGGTGGGGTTCGCGGCCGCCGCGCTCGCGGTCACCTCGCTGCGCCTGGAGACCCGCGGCCGCCCGCTGGCCGACACGGTGTCGGAGCAGCAGGCGACCTCGCGGCTCTGACGGTGCCTGCCCGGTCTCGTCACCGGCCGACCTGGAGATTCACCCGCCCACGACCTCGTCGCGTTCGCGGTGTTCCTGGCCATCGCGCTGGTGGTGGGCCTGATCGGCTCGCAGACGGTCCGGATCGTCGCGGCCGTGCTGCGGCGACGACACAGGCAACGGACGATCCTCGGGGTGGGAGCACCCACGACCGTTCGTTGCCTCCGATTCCTGACGACCCTGCCGCGAGCCGGGGTGCTCACTCAGTCCAGCGCACCCAGGCCGACTGCCGCCACGAGCCCGCCTACGGCCAGCGCAGCAGCGCGGCGACGCCGTCGCCGCCGATGCTGCTCCCGGGGAGCACGGTCAGGTCGGCGTCGGTGAGCGCGCCGGCGGCCACCAGGGCCTGGTCCGCCGGCAGCCGGCCGTACGCCGCCTCCGCCGGAAGCTTGAGACCCGGGTAGTCGTCCACGGAGATCGTCTGCTCGTGCGCCGCAGCCAGGTCGACGACCACACGCTCCACCTGTCCGCGCACCAGGTACTGCATCACGTCGCGCAGCCCGCGCGACACCTCGCGGTTCTGGCTGGACTGCTCCTGCAGCCGGTCGAGGACCTGCTGTCGCTCGGCCTCCCAGTGCTGCCCGACCGCGCTGTTGACGTCGTCCCACAGCGCCTGGTCCGAACTGCCCTTGGCGCGGCCGCCACCCTCGACCTCGGCCACCTCGAGGTCGCCCCCGGACTCGAGGACCTCGCGGATCTCCGCGCGTGCGCGCACCTCACCCCCGAGCACGACGAGCCCGGTGCCGTGCTCCCGGGCGGCCGAGCGCACGGCCTTCGCGACCGAACGCGCGTTGCGTCGCCACACCTCCTCGGTGTGGCCCTGCAGCTCGGCCCAGTCGCCCGACGGCACCTTGCTGATGTGCAGGGTCTGCCCCTCTACCCGGTCGTGCTCGTGCTGCTGCTGCGACAGTGACCGGAAGACGTCGACCTCGGCGCCCTCGCGGTCGGCGACCACGAGCACGAACGGGAACTCGCCGTCGACCTGCGTCAGCCAGCCGGACACGTCCGGGAGCGGCCCGGTGGCCGTCACCTCGGGCCAGGCGCCACGGCCCATGCGCACGTCGTCGAGGATCACCTCACCATCCGCGGCGATCGTCGTACGGCGCGCAGCACCGGGTACGCCCGTCGGCTGCAGCACCAGGTCTCGGATCTGCTCAAGCAGCCCGGCGTCCACCTCGGCGTCGCCGAGCTCGTGGCGGATGTTGGTCCATCGCGTCTCCAGGCCCTTGCCTGGCGCATCGTTGTCCCGGCTGACGTCGAGGTGCAGGTTCACGAACGGTCCGTCGTGCGTGTACAGATGCTGGATACCGGCCAGGTTCATCGGTGCGACCTCGCTTCCACGTCACTACGTTTCGTCCTCGAAGGTGACCCTGCCGGGGTTGAGCTTCGTGCCTTCGAGGCCGGTGGTGTCGATCTCCTGGAGCGCCGAGCGAATACGGGTGCGGTCGTCGTCACGGCCCTGCGGGCAGGCAATCGACAGGACCTTGTCACCGCGGACCTCGTCGAGCGTGGACGTGTAGCCGACCTGCTCGAGGTGGGTGATGAGCACGGCCGGGTCCTGGGTGTCGGGAACGCGGTAGCGCAGCGTCTCGACGTTCGGGTCCCCCGGCGTGTCCTCCACCAGCATGTTCGTGGCCGACTTGCGCACGGCGTAGCCGGAGACCACGAACCACACGGCCACGAGGACCGCGATGCCGACCACGATCGCGACCGCTAGGCCCATGCCGCACCGCCTCCAATCTGTCCCTTCCAGGCACCGTGCCCCGGGCGGGACGTGGCAAACGCCCGCAAACCCCGCTGTTACGGCGGTCAGCCGTGCAGCGCGTCGGCCGCCACCGCCAGATCGGCCACCAGGCCGTCGAAGGCCTCGTCGCGGTCAGGGGCACGCAGCACGGCGGACGGATGCGTGGTCGCGACCACCCAGTCGCAGTCGAGGTCGGGCGCGTCGATCCGCTTGCCCCGCATGGCCCCGACACGGAACGACGGTCCGAGCAGGCTCTGCCCGGCGGTGGCGCCCAGCGCCACGACTCCGGGAGGTCGCAGCACGCTCAGCTCGGTGAGCAGCCACGGCTGGCAGGCGGTGACCTGCCAGCGGTCGGGCTTCTTGTGGATGCGCCGCTTGCCGCCGCTGCCGGTGAACCGGAAGTGCTTCACCGCGTTGGTGCGGTAGACGCTGGCCGGGTCGATCTCCACGGCCGACAGTGCCTTGTCCAGCAGCCGGCCGGCGGGGCCGACGAACGGCTCACCGCGACGGTCCTCCACGTCGCCGGGCTGCTCACCGACGATCACCAGCTGCGGGTCGGTGGCCCCGTCCCCGAAGACCGCCTGGGTGGCGTCGCGGTACAGGTCGCACCCCTGGCACTCCTGCACCGAGGAGCGCAGCCGCTTCAGCGTCGGCCGGTCCGGCAGGAATCGCTCGGCACCGGGATACTCCGCGCGCGTCGCCATGTGTACCGACCTCAGACGCCTAGTCCCGCGACCCCAGCTGGTCGTTGGCGTAGGCGTCGGCGACTTCGTCGGACTGATGGTTGCGCTTGACGAGGTATCGGTAGCCGGCACCGAACCCGAACAGCACCACCGCGAGTGCGGCGGCGAGCACGATGCCCAGCCACACGCCGTCCGGCAGTTGGGTGACCAGGAGCGCCGCCGTCATCGTTTCCTCCGTTCCCGGCCCAGGAGCTTGTGTGTGCCGTCGCAGTAGGGACGTCGCCCGGTCAACCCGCAACGGCACAGGGCGACCACGGGGCGGTGCACCTCGTGCACCCGGCCGTCCGCGGTCGTGACCGTGTCCGCGCCCTGCACGAGCAGCGGGCCGCCGGGGCAGACTCGCAGAGTGGGTGTCGTCTCGGGGGCCGGGGTACTCATACGGTGGCTCCTGCGTCGAAGGTGACGCGGTCGGTGCCAAGGGTGCTGCGGCCGGCCTCCCACGCCGACAGCACCTCGCGGGCGAACCGGCCCTCCACCAGCAGGCAGGCGGCAGCCCCGAAGACGACGTCCCGCAGCAGGCCGGGGTGCTGCCGGACGATGGCGCCGCACAGCTCGCGCGCGGCGAGCTGTTCGTGCACCGAGTCGGCCTCCACGTGCTCGTCGAAGAAACGGGTGGCGTCGTCGCCGTAGCCGAGCCGGGTCATCGCCGCCGACATCTTCCGGCTCGGGAGCGACGAGGTCGCCTCCACCGCGGCGAGGTGTCCCGCGCCGGCGGCCCGCAGCCGTCGCTGGAGCGTGAGCATCGACGCGAGGTTGCTGACCGCAAGCGCGCTGCCCGGGACGTGGTCGACGTACGCGCCGTAGGCCGGGTCGAGCCCGCACGCGGCGAGCGTGCGGGCGAACAGCGTCTGGTGCACCGCCTCCGGGCGCGCCGAGCCGTACTCGTCGTACTGGATCTGCAGCAGCGCGGTCTTGGCGCGCCCGTCCAGACGCGGGAGCAGCCAGGTGTGCGGGTCCGCCTCCTTGAGCTGGTAGACCGACCGGTACCGGAGCAGCTCCAGCAGCTGCTCACGGTCCCCCGACCGGTGCACGTGCGCCACGACCCCTGGGGCGTCGTCCTCGGCGCACAGGCTGAAGATGGCCTCCGCGACGTCCGTCGCCCGCGCGAGGGCGGCATCGACACCGTGACTGGTCTGTTCGCGAAGTGCGGTCTCCATGCGCCCTTCGACGGCCCGGCGAACGGTGATCAGCGTCGGGTCCCACTCCAGCGCCTCGTCCACCTGCTCGAAGCCGCCGTAGTGCAGCTCGTACAGCGTCCACAGCGCCAGCTGGACGTCGTCATCGCCGAGCACGTCGACCACGTCGTCCAGGCCTGGGGCGGCCGGCTGCCCGTCGGCGCTGCCCACCGCCTGCGTCAGGGTGTCCACAACCCACCGGCTCAGCGGGCCCCGGGGCTGCGGCAGGCGCATCCTCACGGACGCTCACCGACCCCGGTCGCGACCTCGTGGCTGCGCAGCGGCCCGCTGGTCTCCGGGCTGAGCGGGGGAGTCGGGCCGCCCGCACCCGCACGCAGGCCGTCGAGGAACGTCTCGACGGCCTCGGCTGCTCCGTGCCGCGGGGTCCAGCCGAGCTCCTCCCGCGCGCGTCGGGCGCTCATCATCGGGATCCGCGTGACCAGGTCGAACAGGTGCGGAGAGGCGGGCACCAGGTGTGCCCCCCAGGCCGCGGCCAGACCCGCGCGTGCGACGCCGGCCGGCACCCGCACCACGCGTGCGCCGAGCAGGTCGGCGATCGCGGGCATGTCCAGTACCGGCTCGGCGGCGACGTTGAAGGCACCCGACACCGGCTGTAGGACGACCTGGGCGTAGGCCTCGGCGGCGTCTTCGGTGTGTAGCGTCTGCAGCCGCAGCCCGCCGGGGTCGGGCAGCACGGGCACGAGCCGCGGTCGTGCCGCACGGCCGGGGAGGAGGGGACCCATGAACAGCCGCCGCTGCTGCACGGCGGAGCCGCGCTGAAAGATGAATGCCGGACGCATCCGTACGACCCTCCGATGGGGGTTCGCGGTCTCGTGATGGTCCAGCAGCCGTTCGACGTAGGCTTTCTCCCGGCTGTAGGCGGCCTGCGGCCAGCCGTGGGTCGGCCAGGACTCGTCGACCGGGTCGAGTCCCGTGCGCGGGGAGTACGCCCCGACCGACGAAGCGTGGACGAGAGCCCCCACCCGCGCCCGCGCCGCCGCGTCCAGCACCCGCTTGCTGCCGAGCACGTTGGCCCGCCACGTGACGTCGGGGCGGTGCGTGGGCTGGAACAGCCAGGCCAGGTGCACGACGGCATCGGCACCGGCGAACACCTCGTCGAGGTCGTCGGTGGCGACGTCGGCCTCGGTCCAGGTGGTCCGTGGTGGGTGCCAGTCCGGCGCGCGGCGCACGAGACCGACGATGGACTGGACTTTCGGTTCCCGGCTCAGCCGTTCGACGAGGGCGGAGCCCACGTTGCCACTGGCCCCGGTGATGACGATGCGCATGCCCAGGCAGTTCCCCGCAGGACGGGGGCCAAACGACAGGCCGCCGGTGGGTCAGACGGCGTGGCGGTCGATCTTGGTGTGGTAGCGCTGTCCGGCCTTGCCGCCGACCATGGCCGCCAGCAGGGTGCCGACCACGACGGCGACCAGCGTGATGATCCCGCCGGTGGTCAGCGCGCTGGTCGGGAGCGGGATCGAGGGCAGGCTGACCCGCGCGAAGATGTCGTACTGCGTGCCGAACACCGCACCCAGGACGCCGACCAGGATCGTGACGAGCAGCCCCAGTAGCCACACGCCCACCCCCTGGCGGCCGCCGTCGAACCGGGACATGCGTCCGGCGACGTAGCCGCCGGCGAAGTAGGCGATGAGCAGGATTACCAGCAGCGCGATCGCCGTGGCGAGGCCGATGCTGCCGGCCTCGCGCTCCGCATCGGTCTGGGTGACACTCAGCGAGGCGCCCACCGCCGTGGCGATGGCGCCCACGACGCCAGCGAGCAGGACCGTGAGCGCGATGGCGACCAACCATCCGAAGAACGCCGCGCCGAAGTTGAACCCGCCGTAGCGCTCGTGTGTCGTCTCGGGGTAGGTCCCCGGCTCATAGCGACGCTCGTTCGCGCCCTCGTCGTAGCCCTCGTGTGACTTGGACTTGCGCCTGAACACGGTCGTCTCCTCGTTCAGCTGTTGCGGCGCCAGAGAACGACGCCGACCACCAGTGCGGCCGCGCCTGCTGCTGTCACTGCGACGATAACAGTGCGATCGCCGGAAACCCGGTTGCGCGCGTGGTCCAGCTTCTCCTTGGCCCGGGTCTTGGCGTCCAGCTTGTGTGCGAGCGCACCGGCGGTCTCACCGAGCTGAGCGCGCGTGCGCTCGACGTCTCGCTCGATCTCGTCGACGCCGGCGGCTGAGGTGCGCCGTGGGGTGCTCTGCGGCGCAGTCATCGGTCGCTCCCCTCCTTGGCAGGGTGCTTCACAGCCTGCACGTCGCGCTTGACGTTGTCCATCGCCCGCTCCGGTTTGGGCGGTGTGCCGCGCCCGACCTCCTTCTTGCCGAGCAGGGCAGCCACCCCTGCTGCCGCGAACAGCAGCACGGCCACGACCAGCGCGGCCAACCAGCCCGACAGGACCAGCGCGAGCGCCAGGACCGCCGTCGCGACGAGACAGGCGGCACCGAAGAAGGCCAGCAGGCCTGCTCCGCTGAACAGCCCGAGGCCCATGCCGGTGTGCTTGCCCTTGTCGACGAGCTCGGCCTGTGCGAGCCGGAGCTCGTCGCGGATCAGCTGTGACGTCTGCTCGGACAGGTTGTGCACCAGCTC
>JALZDI010000057.1 GCA_030862655.1 Actinomycetota bacterium
GAGATCCACGCGGCGCGGTGGGTGACGAAGGTGCACAGCACCCGCGTCGGCGCGTTCCAGTCACCGACCGCTGGTCCTGTCGGCGTCCTGGTGGAGGGAAGGGCCCAGATGTTGGCCGGCCCAGCGCCACGTGCGAGTCGGCTGCCGGCCACGGCGGCCCCCTCAGCCCGTGTGGAGCTCCTCTGGGCGGTCGCCGGCGCCGACGGGCTCCTGGTCGATGCGATTGCCGACAGCGTCGACGGACTCGTCGTCGCCGGGACCGGTGGGGGCCACCTACCTCCGGCAATGGCCAAGGCAGTGGTGCAGCTCGCACAGCGGCGACCCGTAGTCCTGTCCAGCAGATGCGCCGGCGACGGACAGATCCTGCGACAGACGTACGGCGGAGTCGGCTCGGAGACGCACCTGCTCTCGGAAGGTGTCGTTGCGTCCGGTGGCCTGGCGCCTGCAAAGGCCAGGCTCCGCCTGCTGTTCGGCTTATCGGCGGGACTGACGGTCCAGGAGATCTTTCCAGCCGAACCCACACCGTGACACAACAACTCCCGGAGCGATGGATGACCTTGTATCTGGATGACGACGACGTGGCGTCCCTCTTGCCGATGGAAGTCGCGATCACGAGCGTGGAACGTGCCTTCAGGCTCCTGTCCGATGGCACGGCTCTGAACGAGGTGCGACACCGCACGCACGCGGATGGCGCTGTACTCAACGTCATGTGGGCGCTCGCGCCCGAAGTCGGAGTACTGGGGGTGAAGGCCTATCCGGTGGTCCGCCAGGACGTCACCCAGGGGTCGGAACTGACCGTGTTGCTGTACTCCGCGCAGTCGGGGGCTCTGTTGGCCGTGCTCAAGGGCGACAAACTCGGACAGCTGAGGACAGGTGCCGCCTCCGCGGTCGCGAGCCGGACCCTCGCGCGGGAGGGCGCCAAGACACTAACCGTGTTCGGAACCGGCTACCAGGCCCTGTCGCAGGTCCTGGCACACACTGCGTCGGTACCCACACTCGAGTCCGTCAGGGTCGTGGGGCGCAGCCCCGCTCGCCGCGACGCCTTCATCGATCATGTGCGAGATCTAGTCTGTGTCGACGTCGAAGCCGCCCGGCCTGAAACCGCAGCTGCCAGCGCGGATATCGTGGTCACGGCCACGGGCTCCGCGACCCCTGTCTTGCACGGAGGCCGCGTCAAGCCCGGCGCACACGTCAATGCCATCGGATCGAACACTGCGGCCAAGCGCGAACTCGACCGGACCATGCTCGAGCGTTGCTCAGTGATCGCCGTCGACGACCCGACCGTGGCCAATCAGGAAAGCGGCGATCTCATCGCCAACGCCTGGGACCCGCTGGCTGTGGTCGCCCTGGGCGACATCCTGACTGCGAGGACGACGGTACGGCGCGGCGTCGATGACATCACCCTCTTCGAGTCCCACGGCCTCGCTGTACAAGACGTCGTGTGTGCGGCGGTCGTGTACGAACGAGCGCTCGACGCGGGCAGGGGACGACGCATCCGGCAGCCGTAGAGGGTGCACCATGGCCGTCGGATGACCGCAGTCCAGCAGACGCGGTGCTGGAACCGCTGCTTTCCACAGGGCCGGGACTGCGGCAGCGAGATCGTCGTGAGCGTGGTCGGCGGGCGTAACGCCTACCACTGCCCTACCGAGCAGCCGGACTGAGCAGCCCGAATCAGCTAGGCGACGAAGCGGTGGAACCGGCGATCGATGGCACAAGCCGAAAACTGTGACCCATCCGTGCCCGGTCTGGCTCCGAACAGGAGGTGACATCGACCTCAACGTTCGGAGAACCCCTCATGAAGATCCACCGCAGGCACGGCCTCGCCGCGGCAGTCACCGGCTCGGTCCTGCTCATCCTCCCCGCGTGTGGCGGCCTGGCGCAGTCCAGCGAGCCCGACGCCGCGGCATCAACCCCGCAGGCGTCCAGCCGACCGGGCAAGGCCATGGACGCCGCGTCCGGCAAGTCGGGCACCGGCATGGACCACCACGCGAGCCCCTCCGGCGCCGACGCGTTCACGTTGACACGGGAGGCGGCCTCCCACATGCCGGTGACTGCGGACGCCCTTGCCGGCGGTTTCGACACCGCGCTCGAACTGCCCGGTTCGGCCACCTCCGATGCGGCGTCGCTGCGTGCGGGACTGAGCTATCTGCTGACCGAGCATGTCTACCTCGCGGGCATCGCCGTCGACACGGCCTATGTGGCCGGTCCGGACTCGCGGGCGTTCAAGCTCGCCGTGCAGGCGCTGGACCAGAACACCGTGGCCCTGGGTGACGCGATCGGCTCGTTCGCCGGCAAGGACAACCGCACGACGTTCCTGCAGGCCTGGCGCAGCCACATCGAGGACTTCGTCAGCTACGCGGTGGCGGCCAAGTCGAACGACCAGGCCGGCATGAGGCAGGCACTGGAGAACCTCGAGGGCTACGAGAGGGTCGCCGGCGACTTCTTCGAGGAGATCACCGGAGGGGCCCTGCCGGCCGAGGCGGTGCGCGCCTCGCTGGGCGAGCACGTCAAGACGCTGACGGCTGCGATCGACGCGTTCGCCGCCGGTGACGGCACCGGGTTCGGCAAGCTCAAGGCCGCAGCGTCCCACATGCCGATGACCGCGCAGGCGCTGGCCGCCGGCATCGACGAGGCCGGCGGGCTGAAAGGCAACTCCGACGACGCGGCCTCGGAGGTACGCGCGCTGCTCAATGCCGAGCTGACCGAGCACGTCTACCTGGCCGGTATCGCGGTGTTCACCGCCTACGCCGAGGGTGCCGACAGTGACGCCTTCGCCGCCGCGGCGGCGACGCTGGACGACAACTCCGTGGACCTCGCCGACGCCGTCACCAGCCTGACGGACAAGCAAACCGGTGAGGTCTTCCTGCAGTCCTGGCGCAGCCACATCAACGACTTCGTGACCTACGCGGTCGCGGTTGCTGAGAAGGACCAGCAGGCTCGGCAGGAGGCCACGGCCAACCTGCAGGCCTACGCTGTGCAGCAGGGCAAGACCCTGGAGGAGCTGACCGGTGGCGCGCTGCCGGCCGACGCGGTGCAGCACGAGTTCGAGACACACATCGCCTCACTGACCCAGGCGATCGACGCCATGGCCTCGACCCTGCTCTGACACCCGAGTGCTGGACCCGATCAGAGCATCTGATGGCCGCCACGGCCTGTCGCTGGGCTTTGAGCCGGCGCCAGGCCGTGGCCCCGTTGCAGGGGTGAATCTGGGTGATGACCTGACGCACAGGCCACGCGACCGCTTCCCCGGGGGAGGGGATGGGGGGCCTAACCCGACCCTGCACGGCAGGATTTCAGCCCGCGCCGATCACCGCACCACGCCATTCGGATTGTTCAGCGGTCGCCTAGAGTCATGTCAGCGGCACCGGTGAGGCGGTGGACTCGCACCCAGGCGCGGGTTGTTCGTCGTCGAGGTCGGTCGCGCAACCGCAGGTGACGTGGAGGGAGCCGCACATGAGCCGCGTGGTCGTGCTGGGCGCTGGCCTGTCGGGTCTGACCGCCGCATGCCACCTCGCTGGCCGTGGGCACGACGTCGTGGTGGTGGAGCGGGAGGGGCAACCGGGCGGTCGCGCCGGGCGTCTCTGCCGCGACGGCTACAGCTTCGACACCGGGCCGACCGTCCTCACCATGCCGGGCCTGTTGGCGGAGGCGTTCGCCGCCGCCGGCACGCCTATGGACGAGCTGCTGACGCTGCGCCGGCTCGACCCGGCATACCGGGCCTGTTTCGCCGACGGCTCGACGATCCACGTGCGGCACGGCCGCGAGGCGATGGCCGAGGAGGTGCGGGTGACCTGCGGTCCGGACGAGGCCGTGGCCTTCGAGCGGTTCGTCGATTGGCTCACACGGCTCTACCACCTGGAGATGCAGCCGTTCATCGCCCGCAACTTCGATAGTCCGCTCGACCTCGGCATGCCTCCGGGCCCGGTGCTGCGGCTGCTGTGGCACGGCGGGTTCGGCCGGTTGGGCTCCCGCGTGCGACGTACGTTCGGGGACGAGCGGCTGCGCCGGCTGTTCAGCTTCCAGGCGATGTACGCGGGTCTACCGCCCCGCGAGGCGCTCGCGCTGTACGCCGTCATCACCTACATGGACACAGTGGAGGGTGTGTACTTTCCGCAGGGTGGCATCTTCGCGCTGCCGCGGGCGCTCGCCGCCGCCGCGGAGAAGGCGGGCGCGCAGATCAGGTACGGCTGTGCGGCCGACCGCGTACTGCTGGCGTCCGGCACGACCGGCCCTGTGCGCGGCGTGCGACTCGCCGACGGAGCCACGATCCCCACCGACGAGGTGGTGTGCACGGTGGACCTGCCAGTCGCGTACTCGCGGCTGCTGCCTGGCCTGCCGGCGCCGCGGGTCGTGCGCCGTGGGCGCTACTCGCCTTCGGCCGTGGTGTGGCACGTCGGCGTGCGCGGCCGCCCCCCGGGTCCAGTGGCGCACCACAACATCCACTTCGGCCGGCTGTGGGACGAGGCGTTCGAGGCGCTCATGCGCGACGGCACGCTGATGCCCGACCCGTCGGTGCTGGTCAGCGTGCCGACCCTGACCGAGCCGGCGCTCGCGCCTGCGGGGGGCTCCACGCTGTACGTCCTGGAACCGGTGCCGAACCTGGACGGACGAGTCGACTGGTCCGTCGAGCGGCCGCGGATGCGGGACCGGCTCGGGGAGCGGCTGGCGGCTCTAGGGTATCCCGCCGATGTGGTGGCCGAGGAGATGGTCGACCCCTTGGACTGGGAGGCGATCGGCATGGAGCGCGGCACGCCGTTCGCACTCGCGCACACGTTCGCGCAGACCGGCCCGTTCCGGCCGGGCAACGTCGACGACCGAGCACCTGGACTCGTGTTCGCCGGCTCTGGCACGGTGCCGGGTGTGGGGGTCCCGATGGTCGTGCTGTCAGGTCGGCTGGCCGCCGACCGGGTCGACGAGCACGCCGCCGCGGCCGGTCACGGTGCCCGTGGTGCGGGCCGAGGGCGCCATGGAGGGCGCGAATGAGCCCTGTCGCGCTCCGTTCGTTCGCCTTCCCGACGCCGCAGGAGGCGCTGCTGGCCGCGTCGTACCGGCGCTGCGAGGGGATCACCCGCGCGCACGGGACGACGTACTGGTGGGGTGCGCGGCTGCTGCCGCCGGTGCAGCGCCGGCACGTGCACGCGCTCTACGCGTTGTGCCGACTGGCCGACGACGTGGTCGACGACGTGGGAGGCCACCGGCGTCCCGACGGGGATGCCGACGGGGTCGGCGGCTCCCCGGGCGGCTCGGCCACGGACCGCCGTACCCGCCTTGTGGACTTCCGTGCGCGGTTCGAGAGCGCGCTCGCGGCGGGCGCCTCCGACGACCCCGTGCTGGCCGCGGTGGTGCAGACCGTGCGGGAGTGCCAGATCAACCCGGAGTGCTTCGAGCGGTTCTTCGACGCGATGGCGATGGACCTCGATGTGGCGTCGTACGAGACCTTCGACGACCTGTGCGGCTACATGGAGGGCTCGGCCGCGGTGATCGGCGAGATGATGCTGCCGATCCTGCGGCCGCTCGATCCGGCGGCCCGCGAGCCCGCGCGCTCGCTGGGGCTGGCCTTCCAGCTCACCAACTTCCTGCGTGACGTCGACGAAGACCTCGACCGCGGCCGGGTATACCTGCCGCAGGTCGACCTTCGCCGGTTCGGTGCCGACCCCGGCCGGCGGACGGTCGACGACGCATGGCGGGCGCTGATGGCGTTCGAGATCCAACGCTGCCGCGCGCTCTACGCCGTCGCCGACGAGGGCATCCCGATGCTGCCGCCGCGATCGGCCCGGTGCGTGGCGACCGCGCGGACGCTGTACTCACAGATCCTCGAGCGAATCGAGGCTGCCGACTACGACGTGTTCGCAGCACGTCGCCGAGTGCCGACCTGGCGTAAGGCCGCGCTGGCCGCTCGCGTGCAGGTGATCGGCCCCCGGTCGGCCGTCGCGGCGCCGCGCCCCCCATCCCGCCGGGCGCGGCGGGCCTCGCCGCAACCGCCGTCGTCTGCAGGAGGGAACCCCATGCCGCCGTCGTTGTCCATGCGCCCTCCACGGCGTCCGGCGGTGCGGCCGGTTCCGACGCCGCCACGCGACCGGCTGCGGCCGACGTGGCATGAGGCCCGGCCAACCCACATCGCCGAGTCGCTGCGCCGGGCGCAGGCGCGTCCGACCGGCAACTGGTACGTGGTGGGCGCCGCCGCGGACGTGTCGGCGAGACGTCCCTTCGGCGTCACCGTGGACGGCCAGGAGGTCGTGCTGTGGCGCACCGCAGACGCCACGCTTGCAGCCGGTCCCGGCGTGTGCCCGCATCTGGGCGCGCCGCTGTGCGAGGGCGAGGTGATGCACGGCCGGGTAGTGTGCCGGTGGCACGGGCTGGCGCTCGGTCTGGACGGCTTCCCGGGCTGGTCGCCGTACCCGACCTTCGACGACGGCGTGCTGGCGTGGGTGCGGCTGGACCGGCTCGGCGGCGAGGAGCCGACCGAGCAGCCCGTCGTACCGCCGCGGCCGCCGCTGACCGGGTCGATCGATGCGGTGATGACCACGATCGGGGCCTGCGAGCCCGAGGACGTGGTGGCCAACCGGCTCGACCCTTGGCACGGCGCGTGGTTGCACCCGTACTCGTTCAGCCATCTCACCGTGGACGACTTGGCTTCGGACGCGGACCGACTTGTCGTCGATGTGACATTCCGGCTCTCGCGCCGGTGGGGTGTGCCGGTTCGGGCAGAGTTCACCACGCCCGACCGGCGCACCGTCGTCATGCGTATCACCGACGGCGAGGGCGCGGGGAGCGTGGTGGAGACACACACGACCCCACTCGGGCGCCGCTCGGACGGCGCGCCGCGGACCGCGGTCATAGAGGCAACCGTCGCGCACTCGTCACGCCGCGGCTTCGCCGTCTCGAGGCGCGCCGCGGGTGTCGTCCGGCCACTGATGGTGCTCGTTGCCCGGCGACTCTGGAAGGACGACCTCGCCTACGCCGAACGCCGCTATGCCCTGCGCACCAAGGGCGAGCGCCCCGGCTGAGTGCCTCACCCCCGAAGTGCCCGGCGGCGTGGGGATCACATCACCTGCGGCGACGCACGGCCGGGCGTGGCCAGCGCCACGGCGCCAGCCGCGGGCCGGTGGGCACGCTCCACAGGTCGTGGCCGGTGACGCTCCACCGGCCGAGCAGGGCGTCCGCGGCCTGGAACCCGGTGGTCGCGGCTCGCTCCATCAACGCGACCGGCAGGTCGCACCGCACGCCGTCGCCGGCCAGCACCACCCGCGGGTCCGGAGTCGTCACCGTCGGGCGCGTGGCCCAAGAGCCCGGTGCGGGCAGTGGGCAGTCCGCGCGCATCAGCCACTCGTCGTGCACCGCTCTCGCCCGGCCGGTTTCCGGGTAGACCGTGTGCAGGCCGCGCAGCAGGTCGCTCCGCAGCCCGTCGTCGTCGTGGCCGGCCGGCAGCGCGTAGGCGTGCAGCTCGACCACCGATCCCCCGGTACGGCCGGACCAGTTCGCCGCCTCGGCCTCGAACCGCTCCAGCACACTGACGTTGTCCAACGGCCCGAAGCCACTGGTGCCCAGGAAGGCCGTGCGTCCGGGTTCGACGGGACGGTCCAGCCAGAGCCGCCACACGGCGAACGGCGGTGCCGAACGCTGCGCCGCCACCCGGGCTCTCCAGCCCTCGTCGCCGAGCGCGAGGGAGGCCGCGACGAGCCGCCGCAGGGCATCGGGGTCGGTGGCCAGCACCACCGCCTCGGCCTCGACGAGGCCTCCGGGGTGTATCACCCGGACGACGCGGTCGCGGCCCCCGGCCCGGTTCGATGGCGACGTCTCCACCGTTTCGACAGCGGCACCGCAGCGCACCGCGACACCGAGCCGGCGCAGCAGCCGTGCCGCCGGGTCCCACAGGGTGGCGGCATAGGTGTCGGCGGGTACGTCGAACAGCAGCCCCTCCGCGGAGCCAACGAAGTAGGCGTGGAACATCGCCACGAGCTCGCCGGCGGAGAACTCGCCGGGATGTGCGAAGAAGCTGCGCGCGAACACCTCCAGAGCGAGGTGGCGCGCGGCCGGTGGGAACCGCAGCCGGTCGAGGAAGTCCTGCGCGGACTCACCGTCGAGCTCGGCGTAGGTCTCCGGGAACGCCACGTCGAGCAATGACAGTGCGGTGGGCAGGTGCACCCGCCCAAGGTCGCGCAACGCGAACGTCGGGCTCTGCCGCACGAAGGCCATGACGTTGAACGGCGGTCGCGTCGGCAGCCGGGCGAAGCTGTCGCAGGAGCCGGAGGAATGCCACAGCGGGTAGTCGCCGACCGGCACCAGCGAGTCCAGCTCCGGGTCGAACCGGCGCAGCAACGACCGCAGGTTGTAGTACTGCCGGAAGAACGCGTGAAATCCGCGCGACATCGTGGCGGCACTGCCGTCGGGAAGCGCGACGGGCCACGCGCCGACGCGCCCGCCCAGGTATGGCTCGCGTTCCAGCAGGGTCACGCGGACGCCTCGCTCGGCCAACGCCACCGCCGCCGCGATCCCGGCGACCCCACCGC
>JALZDI010000289.1 GCA_030862655.1 Actinomycetota bacterium
GCCCCGCTCCGGCCTCAGAGAGCCCGGACGTTCTCCGCCTGCGGGCCCTTGGGGCCCTGGGTGACGTCGAACTCGACCTTCTGGTTCTCGTCGAGCGTGCGGAAGCCGCTCGCCTGGATCGCCGAGAAGTGTACGAAGACGTCGTCGCCGCCGCCTTCCTGGGCGATGAAGCCGAAGCCCTTGTCGCCGTTGAACCACTTGACCGTGCCTTGAGCCATTCTCTTCTCCTTGGACCTGCTTGGAGGCGGGGGTGGTTGACCGGGTTGGTCAGCCCCCACCGATACGTCCGCTTCTGTTTCACAGGCCCAGAAAGCAAGAAACGCCCGGCGGAGCATGAGTCCGCGGGCGTCTACAAACGAGCGTGGAACTGCAAAGTGAAGCCCTCACAGTGTACACGCCGATCAGGCGTTGACCTACACCGCCGTTGGTGACATATTTTCCGAGTTCGGGCATGACTGGTTGCAAATTCACCGACTCGGGTACCCCTGGCCGGGGTCGGCGAGGAGGACACCATGCGTCACTCATCTCGCCCCCGTCGCTTCGCTCCCTGCCTGCTCGCCGCGGTCCTGGGCTGCGGCCTGGTCCCGGCGGCCGTCGCCACCCCGGGCACCGCCGCGGCCGCGGGCGGCTCCGCCTCGGCATCTGGGGACGGCACCGGCTGGGTCCGCAGCACGATGGGACGGCTGTCCCTGCGGGAGAAGGTCGGCCAGCTCTTCATGACCTACGCATACGGCGAGACCGCCGACACCCAGGCGCCGGCGGACGTCGCGGCCAACCAGCAGCAGTACGGCGTCGACAACGCGGCCGCGCTCATGGACCGCTACCACCTCGGCGGGATGATCTACTTCGCCTGGTCCAACAACGTCAACGACCCCGAGCAGATCGCCGGGCTGTCCAACGGCGTCCAGCGGGCAGCCCTCGACCAGCCGGGTGGCGTCCCCGCCCTGGTTGCCACCGACCAGGAGGGTGGCATCGTCGCCCGTGTCGGACCGCCGGCGACCGAGCTCCCCGGCAACATGGCGCTCGGGGCCACGCGCAGCACCGCCGACGCCCGCACCGCGGCAGCGGTCAGCGGCGAGGAGCTCAAGGCCCTGGGGATCAACTGGGACTTCGCGCCGGTCGCCGACGTCAACGTCAACCCGGCGAACCCGGTGATCGGGGTGCGCTCGTTCAGCGAGGACCCCGGACTGGCCGCGGACCTCACCGCCGCGCAGGTGCGCGGCTACCAGGGCCAGGGCATCGCCGCCGCCGCGAAGCACTTCCCGGGGCACGGCGACACGGCGACCGACAGCCACACCGGGATCCCGGTCATCGACCACACCCGCGAGGAGTGGCAGCGCATCGACCGGCCGCCGTTCCAGGCCGCGATCGACCAGGGCATCCGCGCGATCATGACCGCGCACATCGTCGTACCCTCGCTCGACCCCTCCGGCGATCCCGCGACGCTGTCGCGTCCGATCCTCACCGGCATCCTCCGCAAGGAGATGGGCTACGACGGGGTCGTCGTCACCGACGCGCTCGGCATGGCCGGCGTACGGGAGAAGTACGGCGACGACCGCGTCCCGGTGCTCGCGCTGAAGGCCGGCGCCGACATGCTGCTGATGCCGCCCGACCTCGAGCTGGCCTACGGCGCCGTGCTCGACGCCGTGCGGTCGGGCGAGCTGACCCGCAGCCGCATCGACACCTCGGTCCGGCGCGTCCTGCGGCTCAAGTGGGACCTCGGCCTGGCCGACGACCCGTATGTCGACGTGTCCGAGGTGCCGGCCAAGGTCGGCACCCCGGAGCACAAGGCCGCCGCCCAGGACCTGACCGACCGCTCGACCACGCTGGTCAAGAACGACGGCGTGCTGCCGCTGTCAGCGGACTCCGGGCAGAGCGTGCTCGTCACCGGCTGGGGCGCGAGCACCACCGCGACCATCGCGGAGAAGATGGAGCGCCGCCGTGCGACCGTGGACGTGCTCGAGACCGGGACCAACCCGTCGGGGCCGGAGGTCGACGCGGCGGTCGCCGCCGCCGAGGCGCACGACGTCACGGTCGTGGTGTCGTACCGCGCCTGGCAGGACGCCCACGCCGGGCAGCGCGACCTGGTCCGACGGCTGACGGCCACCGGTGAGCCGGTGATCGCAGTCGCGGCACGCGACGCCTACGACGTGGCGTACTTCCCCGGCGTCCCCGCCTACCTGACGACCTACGGCTGGGCCGGTGTCTCCCTCGAGTCACTGGTGCGCGTGCTGTACGGCGAGCAGGACCCGGTCGGGCGGCTGCCGGTGACCATCCCGACCGCCGACGACCCGGCGACGGCGCTGTACCCGTTCGGGCACGGGCTGGGCTACTCCGGACCATGACCGACGCGGCGACCACGGTGCGGGTGAGGGCACTGCTCCCCTCGCTCGCTCCCGCCGAGCAGCGGGTGGGCCGGCGGGTGGTCGAGTACCCGTCGTCGGTCGCGGGCTCCACCATCAGCAACCTGGCGACGAACTGCGAGACGTCGGAGACGACGGTGACGCGGTTCTGCCGGGCCGTCGGCTTCAGCGGGTACGCCGAGCTGCGGCTCGCGCTGGCCACCGAGCTGGGGCGGGCCGAAGGAGGAGCGGGAGCCGCCCGTGCCGTCAGCGGCGACATCGGCCCCGACGACGACCTCGACCAGGTCGTCGAGAAGGTCGCCTTCGCCGACGCCCGCGCTGTCGAGGAGACCGCGCAGCAGCTCGACCTCGACACGCTGCACCGGGTCATCGACGCATTCGCCGTGGCCAGGCGGATCGACATCTACGGCGTGGGCGCCAGCGGCTTCGTCGCGCTGGACCTGCAGCAGAAGCTGCACCGGATCGGACGCGTGGCGTTCGCCTGGGTCGACCCGCACGCCGCGCTCACCAGCGCCGCGCTGCTGACACCGGACGACGTCGCGGTCGGGCTGTCCCACAGCGGCTCCACGAGGGACACCGTCGACGCGCTCGCGCAGGCCAAAGACAACGGCGTGACCACGGTCGCCGTGACCAACTTCCCCCGGTCACCGCTGGCCTCGCTCACCGAGCTCGTGCTGACGACCGCGGCCCGGGAGACGACCTTCCGCTCCGGGGCCACCGCGAGCAGGCTCGCCCAGCTCACGGTCGTGGACTGCCTGTTCGTCGGGCTCGCCCAGTGCACGTACGGGTCCTCGCAGCGGGCCCTCGAGGTCACCCACGACGCGTTGCAGGGGAGGAGGCTGCGATGAGACGTCCGCGTGCCGCGTCGGTGGCGGAGCCTGGGTCGGCGGCCTCCAGCGCGAGCCAGGTCGCGCCGGCGACCCCGTCGGCCGCCGAGACCACGTCCCCGGCGAACCGCGCACGCACCAGCGCGCGCAGCCTCGTCCCGACCGGCCCGTCGGCGCGG
>JALZDI010000290.1 GCA_030862655.1 Actinomycetota bacterium
CCGACGACTCCGGGCTGCGGGTCGTCAACGTCTTCAAGGCACGGCGCCTGGAGTGGGCCCAGGTGGTGCAGGTCCGGCTGAACCCCGGTGACCCGTGGGCGGTGCTCGACATCGACGACGGCACCACGGTCAAGGCGATGGCCATCCAGGGCTCCGACGGCGGCCGCGCCCGCCGGGCCACCGACGAGCTGCGCCTGCTGGTCGAGGAGCACTCTCGCACGCCCCGCGACGACTGACCGCCCAGCCCGACCCGCTAGCGTCGGGCCATGAGCCGGGCACAGTTCGCCGCGGAGACCGGGCAGCAGGGTGAGTTCGTCCGGCAGCCCAACCGGTTCACCGACCGCATCACCGCCGACGGCGGCTCCGGGTGGCCGGTCGAGCCCGGCCGCTACCGGCTGGTCTGGTGCCCGGCCTGCCCGTGGTCGCACCGGGCCCGGATCGTGCTCGGCCTGCTGGGCCTGGACGACGTGGTCTCGGTCGGCGCCGTCGACCCCATCCGCGACGAGCGGGGCTGGCGCTTCTCCCTCGACCCCGGAGGCCGCGACCCGGTGCTCGGCATCGAGTACCTCTCCGACGCCTACCTGGCCACCGACGCGTCGTACTCCGGCCGGGTCACCGTGCCGGCCGTGGTCGACGTACCCACCGGCACCGTGGTCAGCAACGACTACCCGCAGATCACCCTCGACCTGTCCACCCAGTGGCGGCGGCACCACCGGCCGGACGCGCACGACCTGTACCCCGAGGACCTGCGCGCCGAGATCGACGCGGTCAACGAGGTCGTGTTCAGCGACGTCAACGACGGCGTCTACCGCTGCGGGTTCGCCACCTCGCAGGCCGCGTACGAGCGGGCCTACGACGCCCTGTTCGCCCGCCTGGACCTGCTCGAGGAACGGCTCTCCGACCGGCGCTACCTCGTCGGCGACCGGCTGACCGAGGCCGACGTGCGGCTGTTCACCACGCTGGTGCGCTTCGACGCGGTCTACCACGGCCACTTCAAGGCCAACCGCAACAAGCTCACCGAGATGCCGGTGCTGTGGGCCTACGCGCGCGACCTGTTCCAGACCCCCGGCTTCGGCGACACCGTCGACTTCGACCAGATCAAACGGCACTACTACCGCACCCACGACCGGATCAACCCGACCGGCGTCGTCCCCGCGGGCCCGGACCTGGCCGGCTGGCAGGAGCCGCACGGCCGCGCGTCGCTCACCCGCTGACCGCCCAGAACCACGCCTCCTCACCGCGAACGAGGCGATGGCCGTCGGCGATCCGACGCAGCGTGTCGCCCTCGACCGGCACCTGCACGGGCCCGGCCACGTCCACGACCAGTGCATCGGCGCCTTCGGCGAGCGCGGCCCGGGCGGCGTCGCGGGCGGTGACCGGGACCGGGCGGGCGTCGGCGTTCCAGGCCTGCAGGCCGGCCAGCCCGGTGAAGGCCAGCAGGGCACGTCGTCCGTCGCGTCCGGTCAACAGGACGGCGGCCATGGTGGCGGTCTTGTCCCGGGCAGGGCCGCCTGGGTCGTGCTCCACCTCGTCGGGCATCGCCACCACCGGGACCAGCAGGCGCGCCCCGCACAGTGCGGCGACCGCGACCTCGAGCGGTGCCCCCTCGGCCACGCCCCGCTGCGCCTCGGCCACCGCCGGCGAGACCTGGCCGTCGTCACCGGCGAAGCCGGGGTCGGGGATCGTGCGCACCGGGGAAGGCTACGCGGCGCTAGCCTGCGCGTCGTGCCGGACTCCACGCTGCTCGACGTCGACGTCCTGGCCGAGCGGGTACGGCGGGCCCCGGCCCGGCTGGGCCGGACGCGGCTGGTCTGCGTCGACGGTCCGGCCGGCTCCGGCAAGACCACGCTGGCCGCGATTCTGCGGCGGCACCTCGACGGTGCCGTGGTCGTGCACATGGACGACGTCTACCGCGGCTGGGAGACCGACTTCGGCGAGGTGCACGAGCGTCTGCGCAGCCAGCTGGTGGAGCCGCTGGCGCTCGGGCAGGACGCGCGTTACCAGCGCTACGACTGGCACGCCGGCCGGTTCGACGCGTGGGTGGAGGTGCCGGTGCCGCGGGTGCTGCTGCTGGAGGGCGTTGCGTCCGGCGCCGCCGCCCTGGCCCCGGTGACGTCGCTGCTGGTGTGGATCGAGGCCGACCGCGAGGAGCGGATCCGGCGCGGGGTCGCGCGCGACGGGGCCGCCGTGCTCCCCAGGTGGCTGGCGTGGATGGAGCACGAGGAGGACGAGCACGCGCGGCAGGGCACGCGCGCCCGCGCCGACGTCCGGCTGCGCGGAGACGGCCCGCCCGACCGGCTGGTGCTCCTGCCCTGAGCCACTCTTCGCGTCGAGGCTGCGCAAGTGCCCCGCCTCTTCGCGTCGAGGCTGCGCAAGTGCCCCGCCTCTTCGCGTCGAGACTGCGCAAGTGCCCCGCCTCTTCGTACTTGCCGGTTGCCCGCCACCAGCCAGGTGACGCGGTGGTCGCACCGCGACTCGGGCAGCCGTTGCGTCAACCGGCGTCCGCGGCCCCTCCGACGTGGCATCGGGTGGGGCAGTCGCGCAGTCTCGGCGGGAAGGGAAGCCGACGAGGACTAGGGGAGAACCGGGCCGGTGTAGCGCTCGCCGGGCGCCTCGCCGGGCGGGTCCGCGACGGTGGAGGCCTCCCGGAACGCCAGCTGCAGCGACTTCAGCCCGTCGCGCAGCGGCGCCGCGTGGTGGTGGCCGAGGCGCGGGGCCCCGGCGACGACCAGCCCCGCCAGCGAGTCGATCAGCGTGCGGGCCTCGTCGAGGTCGCGGTGCTCGGGCAGGTCCTCGGCCAGGCCGAGGTGCACGGCCGCGGCGCTCATCAGGTGCAGCGCCGCCGTCGACACCACCTCGACGGCGGGGACGTCGGCCAGGTCACGCCCGGCGGCGGTCTCACGGCTCGTCGGGTCCGTCATGGCCGGTAGCCTCGCACGGGAGCCGAGGGTGCGCCGCGCTGGCCGGGCCTGTTATCCTGGCCGGCGACCGACCCGCGGCGCATCCCTGGTGTGCCGTCGGGCCCACAAGCGGAGTCCCACTCCCACCCGCACCGACCGAGGCTGGTCGTCGGGTCACGGTCACGAGGCACCCCCGCGGCGCCTCGTGGGCAGGCGCGGCACCGGAGGTGTCGTCGCTGCAGAGGGGCTTTCGCGAGTGCAGATGCGGAAGCCTCTTTTCGCGTTCGGGTCACCCAATCCAGGCGACACAGGAGGACCCATTACCACAGAGCTGCGCGTCAACGACCGGATCCGCGTACCGGAGGTACGGCTGGTCGGTCCGAACGGCGAGCAGGTCGGCATCGTGCGCATCGACGATGCGCTCCGGCTGGCGCAGGAGTCCGACCTCGACCTGGTCGAGGTCGC
>JALZDI010000291.1 GCA_030862655.1 Actinomycetota bacterium
CATCGCGCAGTCTCGGGGCGAACGGTGTGCCGATGGGCAGAAGTGAACGAAATGGCTGCCGGCGTCCGCGACCACTTCACTCACTTCTGCCTTCGCCGCGATGCCGGGGGCACTCGCGCAGTCTCGGCGCGAGGGGTATGGCGCGCAGGTGGAGCACTTGCGCAGTCTCGGCGCGGGGGGTAAGGCGCGCAGGTGGAGCACTTGCGCAGTCTCGGCGCGATGGGTAAGGCGCGAGGGATGTGGCGCGCAGGCGGGGCACTCGTGCAGTCTCGGCGTGAAGGGAACGGGGCGGGGGCGTTAGCGGTGACGCCGCCGGCGGGCGCCTCGCCGTACCCGCAGGCTCGCCTCGGCCCGCAGGGTGCCCGCGCCCGCACGCACAACCTTGCCCCAGCCACGCAGCCGGTCGGGCAGCCGCTGCGCGTCGGACTCGAGGTGCTCGGTGAGCAGCAGCGCCAGGGCCTCCACGGCGGCGTCGAGCACCACTTCCGGCGCGGGGTCCGGGGGCGCGTCGGCCTCGTCGCGGAAGTCGGGCACCAGCTCGTCGAGCGACCCGACCACGTCGTACCGCTCCCGCTGCAGCCGCTCGACCTGCCGGCGGGCGGCGTCGCGCACCCATCCGCGCTCGGCCTGCGGGATGCCGGTGCGCTCGCCGCCCAGCCGGGTGAGCACGTCCTGGGTCAGGAAGTTCTTCAGCAGCGCCTCGTGCTGCGGCCAGCTCAGGTCGTCACGGACCCGCTCGTTGAGGCGGCGCAGCAGCTCGGCCTGCGGCAGCCCCAGCGAGACGTTGCCGGACGTGGACCCGGTGCTGTCGATACCGTGCGGGTCCACGCCGGTCACGGAGCAGAACCGCTGCCACAGCATCCCCTGGCCGGCACTGCGCGGTGGCACGGTGAGCACGTGGACCCGCTCGGGCGGCACCGCCGCCGCCCAGCGCGCCAGCACCTCGCCGGCGTCCTGGGTGCGCCAGAAGATCCGCCCCACCAGCCGGGGCTTCTCGGCCTGCAGCGCCTGCAGGTACTGCCCGTACGGCACCACCCGGCCGTTCTTCACCGACTCCTGCCACATCGCGGGGATCTGCCGGGCCAGGTCACGGGCGGTGTAGACCACGTGCACCTCGTGCGGGCGCAGCGACGCCACCGCCTTCTCGGCCTCCTCGGGGTCGCAGCCGGCGAGGATCTCGTGCGAGATGAGTACGGCGGGCCCCGACCACTCGCGTGCGGCCCGCGCCAGCCGTTCCCAGGCGCCGTCGACCTCGGGGCGCCGGTGGCCGCGGAAGTACTGGCCGCGCAGGTCCTGGGCGGCGAAGAAGTGGGCGCCGGGACGATGGCCGGGATAGAGCACACCCTGGCGGGCGAGGGCCGCCCGGTTGGCCCAGAGCACGTCCTGCAGGTACGTCGTGCCGGTCTTGGGTGCGCCGACATGCAGGAAGACCCGGGTCATGACCGACGAGGATAGGCACATGGCGACCACGACCGAGCTCGACCTGCGCCCCGACACGGTCGCCGCGCTCCGCCGCGTCCTCGACACCGCCGGCTACACCGTCGACGGTGTCGCCGGGTTGCTGGGTCCGGTGGCCTCCGCCGCGCTCGCCCGCAACGAGACCACCCCCGGGCTGCGTGCCACCCGCGACGGGTCGGCGCTGTCCACCCTGGTGCGGCTGTGGCAGCTGCAGGCGACGGTGGCCGTGACCGCGGCCGAGCAGGCCCTGCCGGGGTTGGTCGAGCCGCTGTGTGCCGCCGGTGTCCTGCACCGGTCGGTCGAGGAGGTGCGGGCTCGCGTCGACGTGCGGCCCTACGCCGACGACGACCACGACTGGTGGGTGATGTCGGACCTCGTGCCAGGGCTGGACGGTGGCGACCGGCGGGTCGCGACCGAGCACGTGCTCAACGTCAGCGCGGCGTCCACCACGTTGGCGCAGCTGACCGTGCGGGAGCGCTTCGCCTCCGCGCTGGACCTGGGCACCGGCTGCGGTGTGCAGTCGCTGCACATGTCCACGCACTGCGACCGCGTCGTCGCCACCGACGTCAACCGCCGGGCGCTGGCGATGGCACGGGTCAACGCCGGGCTCAACGACGTGCCGCTCGACCTGCGCGAGGGCAGCCTGTTCGGCCCGGTCGAGGGCGAACGCTTCGACCTGGTCACCAGCAACCCGCCGTTCGTCATCTCGCCGGGCACGGACGAGCGTCTGGTCTACCGCGACTCCGGACTGGCCGGCGACGAGCTGGTATGCCGGCTGACGGCCGACGCGCACCGCTACCTGGCGCCCGGAGGCTGGTGCCAGATGCTGGCGAACTGGGAGCACCGGGCCGGCGAGCCCTGGCAGGACCGGCTGGCCGGCTGGCTGGGAGGCTCCGGCTGCGACGCGTGGGTGGTCCAGCGCGAGACCGTCGACCCCGCCCGCTACGTCGAGATGTGGCTGGCCGACGCGGGACTGCACCGCAGCCCCGACTACGGGCAGCGCTACGACGACTGGATGCTGTGGTTCGCCGAGCAGCGGGTGGAGGCCGTCGGGTTCGGCTGGGTCAACCTGCGCCGCGCCGGCCGCTCGGCCCCCGTGGTGCGCGTGGAGGACTGGCCGTACGACGTGCAGCATCCCCTCGGCGCCGAGGTCGCGTCCTGGGCT
Organism: Actinomycetota bacterium; assembly: GCA_030862655.1. The sequence goes on from JALZDI010000291.1 coordinate 2,624, forward strand.
CGCCGTACCGACTGGCTCGCCGACCACCCGGACCTGCTCGACGCCCGCCTGCTGGTCCGCGACGATGTCGTGCAGGACACCCACGGGCCGCCCGGCGCCCCCGACCCCGAGCACATCGTGCTGCGGCAGCAGCGCGGGCTGCGCCGCGCCCGACAGGTCGACACCGTCGAGGCCGGGTTCGTCGGTGCCTGCGACGGCGACCTGACCGTCGGCCAGATCCTGGGCGGCGTGGCCGCCCTGCTCGACCGGGACGCCACCGGGCTGCGGGCCGAGTACGTCAGCCGGGTGCGCACCCTGGTCGAGGACGGCTTCCTCGAGCCCGCCCCTCCGCGATGACCCGCTCCTTCACGGTGACCCGCCAGACTTCTTGGCCGGGGCGGTGCCGTCGGCAATGCTGGAGACGTGCCTCGATGGCCCAGATGGCTGGTGTGCGCGGCGGTGCTCGGCTGCGCCCTGGCCGGATGCCAGGTGTCGACGCCGGTCGAGGGCGGTGGGGACGTCGACGGCAGCAGTACTCCCCGCGCGGTCCGCAGCCCCGCCGAGACCGGCCCGGACAGCGGTGGCTCGGACAATGGTGGCTCCGGTAGCGGTGGCTCGGGCAGCGACGGGTCGGGAGGCCGCGAGTCGACCACGCCGGAGACCCCGGCTGAGTCGGCCGCACCCCCGGAGCGCCCGTCGCGGTTCGACGCAGGCCGGGCGATGGCCACCGTGCGTCGGCTGGCCGGGGGCATCGGCCCGCGG
>JALZDI010000292.1 GCA_030862655.1 Actinomycetota bacterium
GCCGGAGCGGCGCAGGGACTCGCTGAGGCGCTCGGCGGCGGCCATCACCGCGGGTGCGTGCATCCGGCCGGGCTGGCGGGACAGCCGCTCGAGCGGACCGGACACCGAGACCGCCGCGACCACCTTCCCCGAGGGCGAGCGCACCGGCGCGGAGACCGACGCGACGCCGGGCTCGCGCTCGCCGACGCTCTGCGCCCAGCCGCGGCGGCGGATCGCCGACAGCGCGGCCGCGGAGAAACGCGCCTCCTGCAGCCCGCGGTGCAGCCGGTCGGGGTCCTCCCAGGCCAGCAGGATCTGCGCCGCCGAGCCGGCATGCATGGTCAGCTGGCTGCCGACCGGGATGGTGTCGCGCAGACCCGACGGACGTTCCGCGGCCGCCACGCACACCCGGAACTCCCCCTGCCGGCGGAACAGCTGGGCCGACTCGCCGGTGATGTCGCGCAGCCGGGCCAGCACGGGTCCGGCGGCGGCCAGCAGCCGGTCCTCGCCGGCGGCCGAGGCCAGCTCGCCGAGCCGCGGCCCGAGCATGAACCGCCCTTGCATGTCGCGCGCGACCAGGCGATGGTGCTCCAACGCCACCGCCAGCCGGTGGGCCGTCGGGCGCGCCAACCCGGTTGCCTGCACCAGCGACGCGAGCGTGGCCGGGCCGGACTCCAGGGCGGCCAGCACGACCGCGGCCTTGTCGAGGACGCCGACTCCGCTAGAGTTGTCCATGACTCGATACTGACGTCTCGTATCGCGAGATACAAGTCTTACTGTCGAAACGCCGAACGCCGGAGGGTCAGATGGGCCGCACACTCGCCGAGAAGGTGTGGGACGAGCACGTCGTACGACGGGCCGACGGGGAGCCGGACCTGCTCTACATCGACCTCCACCTCATCCACGAGGTGACCAGCCCGCAGGCCTTCGAAGGCCTGCGGCTGGCGGGGCGCACGGTCCGCCGTCCCGACCTCACGCTGGCCACCGAGGACCACAACGTCCCGACGGTCGACCTGGACAAGCCGATCGCCGATCCGGTCTCGCGGACCCAGGTGGAGACGCTTCGCCGCAACTGCGAGGAGTTCGGCGTCCGGCTGCACTCGCTCGGCGACGCCGAGCAGGGGATCGTGCACATCATCGGGCCACAGCTGGGGCTGACCCAGCCGGGCACCACGGTCGTCTGCGGCGACTCGCACACCTCGACCCACGGCGCCTTCGGCGCGCTGGCGTTCGGCATCGGCACAAGCGAGGTCGAGCACGTGCTGGCCACGCAGACGCTGCCGCAGTCGCGGCCGAGGACGATGGCGGTCACCGTCAACGGCACCCTGCCCGAGGGCACCACCTCCAAGGACCTCGTGCTGACGCTGATCGCGAAGGTCGGCACCGGCGGCGGACAGGGCTACGTCGTGGAGTACCGCGGCGAGGCCATCCGGACGCTGTCGATGGAGGCCCGGATGACGATCTGCAACATGTCGATCGAGTGGGGCGCCAAGGCGGGCATGATCGCCCCCGACGAGGTCACCTTCGACTACCTGCGCGGCCGGCCGCACGCCCCGCAGGGGGCGGAGTGGGATGCCGCGGTCGAGCACTGGCGCAGCCTGGTCACCGACGACGACGCCACCTTCGACCGCGAGGTCGTGCTCGACGCGGTCGAGATCACGCCGTTCGTCACCTGGGGCACCAACCCCGGCCAGGGTGTGCCGCTGGGCGCCTCGGTGCCCGACCCGGCGAGCTTCGACGACCCGGGCGACCGGGTCGCGGCCGAGAAGGCACTCACGTACATGGGCCTGCAGGCCGGTACGCCGATGCGCGACGTCGCGATCGACACCGTCTTCCTCGGGTCGTGCACCAACGGCCGTATCGAGGACCTGCGCGCGGCCGCGGAGGTCGTCAAGGGACGCACGGTGGCGGCCTCGACCCGCATGCTCGTCGTGCCCGGGTCGGCGCGGGTGCGGCTGCAGGCCGAGGAGGAGGGCCTGGACGTGGTGTTCAAGGAGGCCGGCGCGGAGTGGCGCGGGGCGGGCTGCTCGATGTGCCTGGGCATGAACCCCGACCAGCTGCAGTCGGGGGAGCGCAGCGCCTCCACCTCCAACCGCAACTTCGAAGGGCGCCAGGGCAAGGGCGGGCGCACCCATCTGGTCTCGCCGCTGGTGGCCGCCGCGACCGCCGTCACCGGGCACCTCGCCGCCCCGGCGGACCTGCCAGCGCAGCACTGAGAGGACGGACCAACGCGATGGAGAAGTTCAGCGTTCACCACGGGCGCGCCCTACCGCTGCGCCGCAGCAACGTCGACACCGACCAGATCATCCCCGCCGAGTACCTCAAGCGGGTCACCCGCACCGGCTTCGAGGACGGGCTCTTCGCCGCCTGGCGCAACGACCCCGACTTCGTGCTGAACCAGCCCGAGTACGACGGGGCCGACGTGCTGGTCGCCGGCCCCGACTTCGGCACCGGGTCCTCGCGTGAGCACGCCGTCTGGGCACTGCTCGACTACGGCTTCAAGGTCGTGCTGTCGTCGCGGTTCGCCGACATCTTCCGGGGCAACTCCGGCAAGAACGGCCTGCTGACCGCCCAGGTCGCACCGGAGACGACCGAGCGGCTGTGGGCTCTGGTCGAGGCCGACCCGGGTCTCGAGGTGACCGTCGACCTGCAGTCGCGTGAAGTGCGTGCCGGTGCCTTCGTCGCGTCGTTCGACATCGACGACTACACACGCTGGCGGCTGCTCGAAGGGCTCGACGACGTCGGCATCACGTTGTCGCACGAGAGCCACATCCTTTCCTACGAAGGGAAACGGCCGTCCTGGAAGCCGGCCACGCTGCCCGCCCGGCAGCGTTCCTGAGCCACGACGGCATCGCACGGCCCGTCCGGTAGCCCACATTTTTTCAAGCACCACAAGGGATTTGTGGGCGTGGGTGATTGTGCACCCTGCGTGAATTCCCTAACGTGCCAACGTAGGTCGGGCATGGGCTCGACGGTTCGTTCACGAAAGGGAAGCAAGTGAACAAGACTCAGCTGATCGAGGCGCTCTCAGCTCACTTCGACGGCAACCGCCGAGCTGCTGCACACGCGCTCGAGTCCGTTGTCGACACAGTCATGCGAGAGGTCGCCAAGGGGGAGAAGGTCGCCATCACCGGTTTCGGCGCCTTCGAGAAGGCAATCCGCCCGGCGCGGATGGTGCGCAACCCCCGCACCGGCGAGCGGACGCGGGCCAAGAAGACCGCGGTGCCGAAGTTCCGCGCGGGCTCCGAGCTGAAGGCGGTCGTGTCCGGCGCCAAGAAGCTGCCCAAGGCGGCGGTCGGCACGGTCACCGGCTCCCGGGGCTCGACGTCGTCGCGTACGACGGGTGGCAGCAGCACCGCGAAGAAGAGCACCGCCAAGAAG
>JALZDI010000293.1 GCA_030862655.1 Actinomycetota bacterium
CCTCCGGCCCGAGCACACCGGAGCCCTTCCAGACCCGGGTGGACAGCAGCTCCAGCGCGACCACCGGGTTGACCGCGGTCTGCCACACCACGCACTGGTGGCCGTACTCGCGCATCGACCACGCGTTGTCGACGACGTGGTAGAGGTACGTCGACCGCGGCGACCCGTCCTTGCCGGTGCCGGTCACCCATACCCCGGCGCAGGTCTTGCCGCGCATGCGGTCGCCGAGCCCCGCCGGGTCGGGCAGGCAGGCCGCGACCACGTCGCGCGGGCTCACCTCCACGCCGCCTACGCGCACCTTGTCGGTGCGGTCGAGCCCGAGCTTGTGCAGTGTCTTGAGCACGTCGATGAACTCGGTGCCCAGGCCGTACTTGAACGTCACCCGCCGCGCGTCCACCCAGCGCGGCATCAGCAGCACCTCCTCGTGCTCGACGTTGACGCACTCCACCGGCCCGATTCCGTCCGGGAAGTCGAACACCTCGGCCTCGCTGAACGGCTCGGTGGTGAACCAGCCGCGGTCGCGCTCCCACACCACCGGCGGGTTGAGGCACTCCTCGATCGTGGTCCAGATGGAGAAGCTCGGCGCGAAGTCATGCCCCTCGACCTCGAGGTTCGCGCCGTCGCGCACGGCCAGCTCGTCGATCTCGCTGAACAGGTGGTCGGCGGCATAGCGCGCGAACACGTCGGACAGCCCCGGCTCGACGCCGATGCCGACCAGCGCCAGCCGGCCCGCCCGCTCCCAGTCCGCCGCCTTGGCGAACTGGTCGTCGCCGAGCTTGACCCCCGGCTGTGAGTACGGCGAGCCCGGGTGCGGGGTGGAGAGGCTCATCGCCATGTCGAGGTAGTCGGCCCCGGCGGCCAGCGCGCCGTCGAAGATCGGCATGACGAACCGCGGGTCGACCGCGTTCAGCACGTGCGTGCAGCCGTGCTCCCACGCCACGTCGGTCACGGCGTCCGCCGAGGAGGCGTCGACCGCGACCGCGGTGAAGCGCGGGTCGCCGACCGCGTCCACTGCCCGCCGCGCCCGCCGTACGTCGTGGTCGGCGACGACCGCGTGCTCGAAGAAGTCGCGCCGGGCCGCGATCCCCACGAACGCCGACCCGACTCCCCCGGCGCCGACCAGCAGCACCCGCACGTCACATCTCCAGGTTGGACATCACGTGCTTGACCCGGGTGTAGTCCTCCATGCCGTACATCGACAGGTCCTTGCCGTGGCCGGAGTGCTTGAAGCCGCCGTGCGGCATCTCGGCCACGATCGGGATGTGGGTGTTGATCCATACGCAGCCGAAGTCGAGCCGCCGGGCCATCCGCATCGCGCGGCCGTGGTCCCGCGTCCACACCGAGGAGGCCAGGCCGTACCGCACGCCGTTGGCCCAGCGGACCGCCTCGTCCTCGTCGGTGAACTGCTGCACGGTGATCACCGGCCCGAAGATCTCGTCCTGGCTCGCCTCGTCGTCCTGCCGCAGCCCGCTGACCACGGTGGGCTCGTAGTAGTAGCCGTTGGCCAGGTCGCCGCCCGAACGCTGGCCGCCGGCCTCGAGCCGCGCGTGGTCGGGCAGCCGCTCGATGAACCCCGACACCCGGTCGAGCTGGTGGGGGTTGTTCAGCGGGCCGTAGAGCACGTCCTCGCTGTCGGGCAGCCCGGTGCTGGTGCCCCTCGCCTGCTCGGTCAGCGCTGCGACGAAGTCGGTGTGCACGCCCGGCCCGGCGAGCACCCGGGTGGCGGCGGTGCAGTCCTGGCCCGCGTTGAAGTAGCCGGCCTCGGCGATGGCGGCCGCGGCGGCGGCGATGTCGGCGTCGTCGAACACCACCACCGGCGCCTTGCCGCCGAGCTCGAGGTGGGTGCGCTTGAGGTCCGCGGCGGCACTCTGGGCCACCTCCATGCCGGCCCGCACCGAGCCGGTGATCGACACCATGTCGGGCTCGGGGTGCGCGACCATCGCCCGCCCGGTGTCGCGGTCGCCGGTGACCACGTTGAACACGCCCGGCGGGAAGATGTCGGCGGCCACCTCGGCCAGCAGCACGGTGGTGGCGGGCGTGGTGTCGCTCGGCTTGAGCACGACCGTGTTGCCCGCTGCCAGCGCCGGCGCGAACTTCCACACCGCCATCATCAGCGGGTAGTTCCACGGCGTGACCTGGGCGCAGACGCCCACCGGCTCTCGGCGGACGAACGAGGTCAGCCCGCTCATGTACTCCCCGGCCGACTTGCCCTCGAGAACCCGCGCGGCGCCGGCGAAGAACCGGATCTGGTCCAGCGCCATCGGCATCTCCTCGCTGGCCATCAGCGCCAGCGGCTTGCCGGTGTTCTCGCTCTCGACGCGCACGAACTCGTCGTGCCTGGCCTCGATGGCGTCGGCGAACCGCAGTAGCGCCCGCTGCCGCTCCGACGGGGTGGTGTCGCGCCAGCGCTCGAACGCCGTGCGCGCCGCCTTCATCGCCCGGTCGACGTCCTCGGCCGAGGAGACGGCGGCGGTGGTGTACGGCTTGCCGGTCACCGGGCTGACGATGTCGGCCGTTCGGCCGTCGGCGGCGTCGGCGAACTCGCCGCCGATGAAGTTGCGCAGTGCCTGCATGCTCGGCTGGTCCCTCCTCGGTTGACACCGTGTCTGCGCCGAAACTAGCGCATCGACAACGGATTCGACAGACGTTGGCCGTCTCGACCGATGTTTTCCGTCGCGGAGACGTCCCGAAGCCGCTGGATGCCGCGGTCTCAGCGGCTGAAGACCTGCTCGCCGTCCACGTAGGTGGCCACCACCTGAGCGTCGCCGATCTCCTCGGCGGGGGCGTCGAACGGGTTGCGGTCCAGCACGGCGAGGTCCGCCACCGCTCCGGGCTCGATCCGCCCGCCGTCGTCGAGGTGGTTCAGGTAGGCACTGCCGCGGGTGTACGCCGTCAGCGCGGTCTCGAGGTCGAGTGCCTGGTCGGGTAGGAACGCGCGGTCCTCGGGGGCGCCGACCGAGGCGGGCGTGCGGCGGTTGACCGCGACGTGGGTGCCGGCCATCGGGTCGGGGCTGGAGACCGGCCAGTCCGAGCCGGCCGCCAGCGTCGCGCCGGTGCGCGCCAGGCCCGCGAACGGGTACTGCCAGCCGGCGCGCTCCTCGCCGAGGACCGGGATCGTGAGGTCGACCATCTGCGGCTCGTACGTGGCCCACAGCGGCTGCATGTTGGCGGCCACGTGCAGGGCGCCGAACCGGGCGACGTCGTCGGGGTGCACGACCTGGAGGTGGGCCATGTGGTGCCGGTGGTCGCGGTGGCCGTTGGCGGCCAGCGCGCCCTCGAACGCGTCCAGCGTCTCGCGCACGGCGCGGTCGCCGATCGCGTGCACATGCACCTGGAAGCCCTCGGCGTCCAGC
>JALZDI010000294.1 GCA_030862655.1 Actinomycetota bacterium
GCCTCGGGCGCCGCGAGTGCCGCCGGGCGGTCGGCCGAGGCCGGCGCCGCGCCGGCGAGCAGGACCAGTGCCGTCAGCAGGAACGCGACGACGGAGCCGGTGGGACGGGGACCGCGCATGGCTTTCTCCTCGGTCGGACGGGCGCGTGCGCCTACGGGGCAGGAGCGTAGGCCCTGCACGCCGTTCACGCAGGAAATACCGCCGTCGGCGGGTGCCGTTCCCTGGGGCGCGGGAGGCGCATCCGCCGTGCCCGACCGCAATATCTGCATTCCGCGTACACCGCGGTGCAGCGGGTCTACCTTCGCTGCGTCCACTAGCCCCCCGCAGAACGGGAGACCACGATGAACTACGGAACCCGAGTCGCTTCGCTGGCAGCAGCCTCGGCACTCGTGCTCACCCTCACCCCCGCCTCGGCGCTGGCCGCGCCCTGCGCGTCGCGTGCCGAGCTGCGCGAGCAGGTCGCCGCGCTGCGCGTCGACATGCGCGACGACATCGCCTCGCGGCAGGCCCGCTCCGCCACGGCCGACGCCGTGCTCAGGGTGATCGAGACTTTCCACGGCGAGGACGCGGACAACGCCGCCGAGCGGGAGAGCCTGGGCAAGCTGATCTCGGCCGAGCTGAAGCGGCTGCGCGAGGCCCGCACCCAGGTGGAGCGCAAGGCCCTCGGCGCCGAGATCAAGGCCCTGCGCGAGCAGCGCGAGAAGGGACCCTTCACCGCCGCCGAGCGCGAGCAGCTGCGGGCCGCCCTGGCTGCGCTGCGAGGCGCGGTGCTGTCCGGCGCGGACAACGACCACGAGCGCCGTGAGCTCGCCCGCGACTTCCGGGCGCTGCGCGCCGAGCTCTCCTGCTGAGCCTCGGCGTCGCCGAACCGGAGGTCACCCGCCGGCCCCGGACCAGGGCTCAGCCCCGGTCCGGGGCCGGTCCCATCACCTCTTGCCCGATGGCGTGGTCGGTCGCCGGGTGCTCGACGAGCGCCAGGATGCGGTTGGCCATGAACCGGGCGGTGCGCACCGGGGTACCCCCGCGCGTCACCTCGGTGACCTCGACGACCCCGCGGCCGGTGTTGATCTCCACGCGACGACCGTTACGGGTGGCGACCACGTCGTACGTGCGGACCTCGCCACCCGCGTCGATGACGATCTCGACCCGGTCACCGCGCACGCCTTCAGCCTAGCGCCGCGCGGCGTGCGTCATCAGCAGCGCGGGACGGCACGGGTGAAGCCGGTGCCGCCCGGTGTCGCGACGTCGCGGTCGCTGACCCAGCGGCCGTCGCCGAGCCGGTTCCAGACCCGCGTCCGCCCGACCCGCGAGCCGCGACGCTGGCACTCCACCCGGGCGAGGGCGCCCTCGGGCAGCAGGCCCACGACCCTGCGGGAGCGACGTGGCCCGCGGTGCACGGAGGCACCGTCGGAGTCACGGACCTGGAAGGAGTAGCGGCAGCGCGGGATCGCGCGGCTGAACCCGGACCGCGCCGGCGTGCGGACGTAGGCGTCGGGCACGTACCGCCCGCCGGTGAGCTTGTCCCACACTCTGCTGCCGCCGGCGCGCCTGCCCCGGGCCTGGCACACGACGGCGACCGTCGTACCCGCCGCCAGGGCCCGCACGGCCCGGTACCGCCGCGCCGGTCCGGTGCGGGTGCGCACCCGAGTCCGGACGGTGTAGCTGCGCCCGACCGTGGCCACCGGCGCGGAGAGCCGGTCGTTGTCGATGTTGAGGCTGACGCCGCCCCAGCGCTCGATGTGGTCGCCGCGGTACTGCTTGGCCCGCGCCGCCCGTGCCCAGAAGCCGTCGGGGACGGTCGGCCAGCCCCTCAGCGCTTCCGAGCGGTCCCAGCGGGCGATCCACAGCGCGTCGGGACGGGCGAGGTGCGTGGAGGTGTAGGACTGCGCGAGGTGCAGCGCGCCGGAGTCCTGGTGGGCGTACACCCCCGCCAGGAACCCGCGCCTGTGCAGGCCCCGGGTCCAGCCGGAGACGAAGCGGAGCACGCCGGTGCGGCAGAGCCGGACGTTCGCCGCGTAGTGCTCGATGTCGAGGTAGACCGCGCTGCCGGGCCGCATGCCGAGCCTCCGGGCCCGCTCGACCGCGTTGGCGGCGGCCTGCCGGCCTTCCGCCCCTGCCCGGGGCGTGTGGATCTTGCGGTGGTCGGACCGGCCGCCGCACCGGGGCTGGCGGCCCACGTAGATCGGCAGCAGCCGCCAGCCCATCCGCGTCGTCGTGCTCACCCAGCCGGCGGTCAGCTCCGGCTGGTCGCAGCCGCGGTTGACGCCGCCGATGTAGACGCCGATCCCTCGGTACGGCGAGCGCTTCCACGCGCGCATCGTGGTGAGGTCCGGCGCGGTGCACGTGTCGAAGGCCAGCCCGGAGTACGTCGTGGTGGCGCCGGCGCGCGGGTAGCGCACCGTCGTCGCCGGGTCGGCCGAGACCGGGCCCGCGACGAGGAGCGCGCCGACGACCGACGCGGCCGCGGCCAGTGTGCAGAGTGCGGCGATGCGCGCACGTGTCATGGATCCCCCCGATCGTCCGGAGGCAAGATAACCCGGAGTCGGGGGGCCGGGGGCGGCTTTGGGTCAGGTCAGACCGGCCCGATCTCGACGCGGTTGCCGCTGGAGATCTCGGTCGACAGCCGCTCCAGCATCTCGTCGCTGAGCTCCACGCCCCGCTCCCGCGACTGCTGCTCCAGGGCTGCCCGGACGGCCTCGACGGGGTGCTCGGCGTGCGTCTCGAACACGTGGTCCGCGAGCTCGGCGAGCTCCTGCGAGACCGCCTGGTACGGCGTCTGGGTCTCGGGCTGGGGTTCGTTCGGCATCGGGTCCATGCCCGGCACGCTACCCCCCGACGCCGGGCAGGACGCTCGCCCCGTGGGCCGGAGCCGGGGGAGCGTCGGACTCCAGCGCGGCGGTGACGGAGACGACGAGCCCGCCGAGAAGGAAACCGATGACGCCGGCGGCGAGGGTGTTGGTGTTCATGCGGTGCTCCCGTGGTGGTCGCTGTGTGCGTGCTCGTCCCCGTGCGGGCCCCCGTGCTCGCCCTGGTGGTACTGGTGGGTCAGCGCGTGTCCCTTGCCCCGGCGGATGAGGTGGCGGTTCACGGGGTAGGCGGCGACGAAGGCCGTTGAGAGCGCGAGCATCATGCCGAGCCAGAAGACCGGGTTGACCAGGCCGGCCTCCATCGCCCCGGGGATCAGCATCATGACGAGGTTGTCGACGACCTCCATCACCGCGATGGACAGGGTGTCGGCGGCGAACACGACGCTGAGCGCGGCGAAGAAGCCGAGCCCCGCCTGCACCAGCGGCAGGGTGGAGAGCGCGTAGCCGAACAGGAAGGCCAGGCCGATCGCCAGCGGGATCGT
>JALZDI010000295.1 GCA_030862655.1 Actinomycetota bacterium
CAAGAAATCTTGTCAAGAGCAGGGTGGCGTGATGACGATGAGGTGCAGGGATGCGCACCTACGGCTCGGGGCCACGACTCACCCAGCGAGCATCAACGATCGGGACACTCGTCTCGACACCAGTGCTCTAGATGCGGCGATATGACGCACCCGGACGTGTGCGCGAGCGGATGGTGTTCGGGTTCAGGCGGATGTTGTTCGGGGTGGGCTGGTTGCTGCCGGATCTAGCCGAATTTCTCGACGCCTGGCTGCACTGGCGACCTGGAGCACTTTCTATGACACGCGTTGTTCGCGAGGAAGGGTCAGCGCGAGTGGGTTCGGAGACGGATTGGCGGGGAACACCGGAGCTGAGGCGACGGCAGCGGCGGTGTCTGGCCCGGTCGGTAGCTCCCGTTTGGTTCGGCGCGTTGCCAGGTTGAGCCCTGAGATGGCGCCTACGACGAGGAGGGTCGCGGTGATGACGCTGACGCTGACGTGCAGGCCGACTCCGGCGACAACCAGCGGGAGCAGGGCGGTTCCGGCTGCCGAGCCGAGGGCACGTCCGGCGGTGGCGCGCGCGAGAGCGCCGGTTACCTGGTCGCGGTTTCGGCGTGCGATGGTCGCGTCCAGCAGGCCTTCCAGCGTCGTCATGAAGAGCCCGGATAGCGCCTGGGCGAGGCACAGCAGCGCCACATGCAGCGGTGCCAGCGTCCAGCCTGCCAGCATGCCGGCGCCGCAGAGGATCCATGCCGTGGGAGTGTTTTCCTGACGGGTTTGGATGCGGTCGGCCAACGTGGGGGCGGCCAGCGACCCGAGGGTGAAGGCGATGGCGGCAAGACCGACCGATGAGCGGCCGTGCATCTGCGCCGCCAGGGCCACCGCGAGCAGAGTGGGTGCCGAGGCGCTGAACATCAGCAGGGCCCCAATGAATGCGGGCGCGGAAGGCGTCGGCCGCCGGGTCGTGGGTGCCACCTGGCGGGCGGGCGCCCGCGGCACGGTTGACCCGCCGGCCACCAGGGCGGTCGGGAGCAGCGCCAGCACGTAGGCGGTCATGACGACCAGCAGCACGGTGTTGGCTCCCGGGCCGGTGGTGGCCGGCAGGAGTGCTGCCACCGCAACGCCGGCTGCCTCGACGGCCGCCACGATGGTGCCGTACCAGGTGAGCGCCGCCGCACCGTGGCTGGCCGCGGCGACTTCTGCGCGCATTCCGGCGTATCCGGTCCAGGCGGCGACGTTCATGGCCGAGACGGACAGCGCCAGAAGCCACACCGGTGCCTGGGAGAAGAGCAGGAGGAACACGCCGAGGCGCAGCACCGCCTCGACCACGGCGGCGCTGCGCAGCAAGCGCCTGCCGTCCAGGCGCCGGGCCATCCAGCTGGCCGCGGGCGCCGACAGGGCGACGCCGACCAGCATGGCGGCGCTGCACATCCCCGCGGTGGCCAGGCCGTAGGTGGCCGTCACCTGCAGGATCAGGATGGTCCAGGCGACCGACAGGCACAGCGAGTCGACCAGTCCGGCCGCCATGAGCTGGACCAGTCGAGCCTGGCTGCGCCTGTGGTTCATCTAGTCGGTGAGGAAGACCGTCTGCGGCGGCGGGAAGCCGTTGAAGTGCGAGGCGTAGCTGAGCGTGTAGGCGCCGGCGGAGGCGATGAACAGGCGATCACCCTCGGACATGGTCACGGGCAGCGCGGCGCCATAGAACATCGTGTCGGCGCTGTCACAGGTGGGCCCGGTGACGGTGAACGGCGCCTGCGGCACCACGCCATGGTCAGCCCGGGATGACCACAGCGGGAACCGCCATTGCCCAACGGTCTGCTGGGTCTCCATCAGCCCGTTGTAGGCGCCGACGTCGACGTACAGCCACTCCTCCCCGGCCCGCTCCTCGCGTCCGAGCACCGTCGCGACCATCACTGCGGTCTCGGCGACGAGGTGCCGGCCGGGTTCGGCGGCCAGCAGCTTCGGCTCGTAGGGCAGCAGCTCGTCCAGTGCGCGGTTGACGACCTTGCCGATCTGGACGATGGAGGGGACCGGATCGTCGTAGCGGGCGGGGAACCCGCCGCCGATGTCGAGCATGTCGATCTCGATGCCGTCGGAGCGCAGTTGGCGCATCAGGCGGGCCATGGAGGCGATCGCCTGCCGCCAGGATGAGGTCGCGGCGCACTGGGAGCCGACATGGAAGGTCAGCCCGTACGGCCGTAGACCGAGCTGTTCGGCCTGCTGCAGTAGCGCTCGGGCGTGGTGGGACTCCGCCCCGAACTTGCGTGAGAGCGGGAAGACGCTGCCGCTGTCATCGACGCGTACGCGCACGTAGACCGCGGCGCCGGGGGCCTCCCGGGCGATCTTGTCCAGCTCTCCTTCGCAGTCGACGGCGAACCGCCAGACTCCGGCCTCGGCGGCGCCGGCCACGTGATGGGCCGGCTTGACCGTGTTGCTGTACAGCACGTCGCTCGCGTCGACGCCGATGGCCTGTAGCATCCGCAGCTCACCCAGCGACGCGACCTCGAAGCCGGCGCCCTCCGCGGCTGCGGTGCGCAGCACCTCGGGTGCGGAGTTGCACTTGACCGCATAGAACGGCTGCACCCGTGGCATGGCCATGTGGAACCGGCGGAACCGGTCGGCCAGCATCCGCAGGTCGCCGGCGAGGAACGGTGTGGGCACGTCGATGTCGGTAAGAATCTTCGGGTGCAGGCTCGCCGGCCACTGGCGCGGAACGTCCAGAAGGGTTCCCAGATCGGCCATCGAAGCACTCATACGCGCCCTCCATGTCGCACAGTTGGGCGCGTCCGTGCGCCCTTGGTCTCTGTTGATCGGCTGGCAGGGGCCGCAGGTAAGGCATCCCGGCCGTCGTTTTGGTCAGGTTCGGCGTCGGCTGCCGATAGTGCCGTCATGAGTTTCCGGCAACGTCACCAACTGCCGCCGCGGCTGACGGTCGCGACGGTGGCTGCTGTTTCGGTTGCCTGGTTCACAGCCCTGCTGGTGCTGGCAGACACGCCGGCGGCACAGCACGTGTCAAACCTCGGCCTAGCCGCGATCGGCCTCGCCGCCGGGGCCGCGGCCCTGCACCAAGCGCGGTGTCAGTTCGGTGCGATTCGGCGCTTCTGGCTGCTGCTCGGCGCCGGCGTCGTGTGCTGGGCAGCCGGTCAGCTCGTCTGGACATGGTATGAGTCGGTGCTGGGTCAAGAGGTTCCGTTCCCCTCACTGGCCGACGTCGGCTATCTGGGGCTGCCCCCGCTGGCCGTCGGTGCGCTCCTGTCCCTGCCGCTGGCCGCACCCACGCTTGCCGGCCGGGTGCGCACCATCCTGGACGGCCTCATGGTCGCCAGTTCGCTGCTGCTGTGCAGCTGGATCATCGTGCTCGAGCCGG
>JALZDI010000296.1 GCA_030862655.1 Actinomycetota bacterium
ACCCGCTGGAGATCGTCGCCGGCAGCGGACGCCGGGTGACCGGAGCGGACGGGCGCACCTACCTCGACTTCTTCGCCGGCATCCTGACCAACGCGATCGGCTACGACGTCGCCGAGATCTCCGACGCGATCCGGCACCAGGTCGACACCGGCGTGCTGCACACCTCGACGTTGTACCTGATCCGCCAGCAGGTCGCGCTGGCCGAGAGGGTCGCGCGGCTGTCCGGCATCCCCGACGCGAAGGTCTTCTTCACCAACTCGGGCACCGAGGCCAATGAGGCCGCGCTGATGCTGTCCACCCAGCTGCGGCGCTCCAACCAGGTGCTGGCGCTGCGCAACTCCTACCACGGCCGCTCCTTCGGCGCCGTCGGCACGACCGGCATCCGGGGGTGGTCGGCCTCGAGCCTCACCCCGGTCAACGTGAGCTACGTACAGGGCGGCTACCCCTACCGCAGTCCTTTCCGGCATCTGGACGACGAGGGCTACATCGCCGCCTGCGTCGACGACCTGCGCAACGTCATCGAGACGACGACGGCGGGTGACGTGGCCTGCATGATCGCCGAGCCGATCCAGGGTGTGGGCGGCTTCGCCACCCCGCCCGACGGGCTGTTCGCCGGCTTCAAGCAGGTGCTGGACGAGTACGGCATCCTGCTGGTCTCCGACGAGGTGCAGACCGGCTGGGGTCGCACCGGCGAGCACTTCTGGGGCATCTCCGCGCACGGCGTGGTGCCGGATGCGATGACGTTCGCCAAGGGGCTGGGCAACGGGCTGGCCATCGGCGGTGTCGTCGGCCGCGGCGACCTGATGGACTGCCTGACCGCCAACTCGATCTCCACCTTCGGCGGCAACCCGGTGGCCACCGCCGCTGCGTCCGCGGTCATCGACTACGTGCTCGACCACGACCTGCAGGCCAACGCCGCCCGGCAGGGCGACCGGCTGCTGGCCGGGCTGCGCGACGTGCAGAGCAAGTACGACGTGGTGGGCGACGTCCGCGGCAAGGGGCTCATGCTCGCGGTCGAGCTGGTCGAGCCCGGCTCGCAGACCCCGGACCCGGCCGCCGCCGGCGCCGTGCTCGAACGCACCAGGGACGCCGGCCTGCTCGTCGGCAAGGGCGGGCTGTACGGCAACGTGATCCGGCTGGCCCCGCCGATGACCCTGACCGACGACGAGACCGCCGAGGGTCTGCAGATGCTGACCGAGGCGATCGCGGCAACCTCCGAGGAGAGCGCCCGATGAGCCGCGTCACGCACTGGATCGACGGCAAGGCCTGGTCGGGCGAGCCCGAGCGTCGCGGCGACGTGTTCGACCCGGCGACCGGACAGGTCAGCGGGCAGGTCGACTTCGCCGCCCCGGCCGAGGTCGACGCCGCGGTCGCCGCGGCCCGGCGCGCCTTCCCCGGGTGGCGCGACACCTCGCTGGCCGGTCGTACCAGTGTCTTGTTCGAGCTCCGCCGGCTGCTTCAGGAGCGCAAGCACGATGTCGCCGCCGCAATCACCGCCGAGCACGGCAAGGTGCTCTCCGACGCCGCCGGTGAGGTGCAGCGCGGGCTGGAGGTGGTCGAGTTCGCCTGCGGGATCCCGCACCTGCTCAAGGGCGGCTTCAGTGAGAACGCCTCCACCGGCGTCGACGTCTACTCGATCCAGCAGCCGGTCGGCGTGGCCGCGGTCATCTCGCCTTTCAACTTCCCGGCGATGGTGCCGCTGTGGTTCGTCCCTGTGGCGATCGCCTGCGGCAACACCGTGGTGCTCAAGCCGAGCGAGAAGGACCCGTCGGCGTCGCTGCTGCTGGCCGAGCTGTGGGCCGAGGCGGGGCTGCCCGAGGGTGTGCTCAACGTGCTGCACGGCGACAAGGTCGCCGTCGACGGCCTGCTCACGCACGAGGACGTCGCGACGGTGTCGTTCGTCGGGTCGACGCCGATCGCGCGCCACGTCTACGAGACCGCGAGCGCGCACGGCAAGCGGGTGCAGGCGCTCGGCGGCGCGAAGAACCACATGGTCGTGCTGCCCGACGCCGACCTCGACCTGGCCGCCGACGCCGCGGTCAGCGCCGGGTTCGGCTCCGCCGGCGAGCGGTGCATGGCGGTCAGCGCGGTGGTCGCGGTCGAGCCGATCGGCGACGCGCTGGTGGACAAGATCGCCGAGCGCACAAGGGCGCTCACCGTCGGTGACGGGCGCCGCAGCTGCGACATGGGTCCGCTGGTCACCGGGCCGCACCGCGACAAGGTCGCCGGCTACCTCGACACCGGCGTCCGTGAGGGCGCCGACCTGGTGGTGGACGGGCGCGGCCACGCCGTCGACGGCGACGACGGCGGCTTCTGGCTGGGGCCGTCACTCTTCGACCGGGTCGAGCCTCGGATGTCGGTCTACACCGACGAGATCTTCGGTCCGGTGCTGTCGGTGCTGCGGGCCTCGACGTACGACGAGGCGGTGGCGCTGGTGAACGCCAACCCCTACGGCAACGGTACGGCGATCTTCACCTACGACGGCGGCGCCGCCCGGCGGTACCAGAACGAGGTCGAGGTCGGCATGGTCGGCGTCAACGTGCCGATCCCGGTGCCGGTCTCCTACTTCTCGTTCGGCGGGTGGAAGGCGTCGCTGTTCGGTGACGCGCACGCGTACGGGCCCGATGGCGTCCGCTTCTTCACCCGTACCAAGGCCGTCACCAGCCGGTGGCCCGACCCCGCCGACCGGCAGGCCCACGGCGGCGTCAACCTCGGCTTCCCGCAGAACTCGTGACACGATCGATGTTTCAGCGGGGCGCGGTTGCCCGCTAGGGTCCCGTTGTGACTTTCGCCCAAGGCCCCACGCTGTCCAGCTGGACGGGCAACCTCTGGAGCGGCTTTCAGCTGACGCTTCTGGTCACGGTCCTCGGTGCGCTGCTCATGCTGGTGCTCGCCGTGGTCCTCGGCTTGATGTCGCGGTCCGGCCGGCTCCTGGTTCGTGGCATCGCGCGCACCGTGATCGAGTTCTTCCGCGGTACTTCGTTGCCAGTACAGCTGTTCTGGCTGTTCTTCGCGCTCCCGCTCCTCGGCATACGGCTCGACCCACTCTTCTGCGGTGTGCTCGCGCTGGGCCTCAACTACGGCGCGTACGGCGCGGAAGTCGTCCGTGGCTCCATCAACGCGGTCCCGAGCGCACAGTGGGAAGCCGCGGTCGCGCTGAACCTGTCGCCGGTCCAGCGGATGCGCCGGGTGATCTGGCCGCAGGCGGTCGCACTGATGATCCCGGCGTTCAACAACCTGTTCATCCAGCTGCTGAAGAGCACACCGCTGCTGTACTCGATCACCCTGCTGGACCTGATGTACTACGGGGACGCGTTCCGCCTCAACGGCGGCGA
>JALZDI010000297.1 GCA_030862655.1 Actinomycetota bacterium
CACGTGCGGCACGCCGGCGTCGGCAAGTGTCGCAACCGCCTCGTCCTGCGCGGCGACGTTGCCGGCCACCACCACCGGCGCGGACCAGCCCTCGCGGGCCAGCGAGGCCGCCGACGCCAGCAGCACCTCGGCGTTGCCGTGGTCGGTGCCGCCGACCAGGAGTACGACGTCCGGCTGCGCCCCGCGCAGCGAAGCGACGGCGGCGGGGTCCAGCCCGCCGGCGGCCACGTGTACCACCCGTCCGCCGCTGGACAGCGCCACCCGGCGACCGGCCTCGGCGGTGACCAGCTCCTCGTTGCCGACCACACCGATCCGGAGCCCGCCGCCGGCAGAGGAGCAGGCGAGCACCTCGGCCTCAGCCGCCGCCGGATGGGCGTCGGCGAGCGAGGCCCGGCAGGCGTCCCAGCCGTCGAGCACGTCGGTGTCCAGCGTGGTGCGGTGGCTCGCGGTGGCCAACAGCCGGCCGCCCGCGGCATGGTCGACGTCGACGAGGGCGGCCTTGGTGAAGGTCGACCCGAAGTCGACGCAGCAGGCGAGGCGGGTCACCGACCGGTCTGCTCCGCAGCCGCGTAGAAGGCCTGCGCGAGGTCGGTGATCAGGTCGTCGACGGTCTCGATGCCCACGGACAGCCGCACCAGGTCGGCCGGCACCTCCAGCGCCGAGCCCGCGGCCGAGGCGTGGGTCATCCGGCCGGGGTGCTCGATCAGCGACTCGACCCCACCGAGCGACTCGCCGAGCGTGAACACCCGAGCGGCGTCGCACACCGCTACCGCGGCCTTCTCCCCGTCGCGGTGGCGGAACGACACCATGCCGCCGTACCGCTTCATCTGCTTGGTCGCGATCTCGTGCCCGGGGTGGGTCGGCAGCCCGGGGTAGATGACCTCGCTGACCTCGGCGAGGTTGCCCAGGAACTCCACGATGCGCTCGGCGTTGTCGCAGTGGCGGTCCATGCGCACGCCGAGGGTCTTCAGCCCGCGCAGCGTCAGGAACGAGTCGAACGGCCCGGCGATCGCTCCGATCGAGTTGTGGTTGAAGTGGACGCGGTCGGCCAGGTCGTCGTCGTCGACGATCAGGGCGCCGCCCACCACGTCGGAGTGGCCGCCGACGTACTTGGTGGTGGAGTGCACCACGACGTCGGCGCCGAGCGTGAGCGGCTGCTGCAGGTATGGCGAGGCGAACGTGTTGTCCACCACCAGCAGCGCGCCGGCCTCGTGGGCGACTGCGGCGAGCGAGGCGATGTCGGCGATGCCGAGCAGCGGGTTGGTCGGCGTCTCGACCCAGACGACCTTGGTGCGGCCCGGCTCGACCCTGGCCCGGACCGCGTCGACGTCGGCGACCGGCGCCACGTCGTACTGCAGACCCCAGGGGGTGGCGACCTTGTCGAACAGCCGGAAGGTGCCGCCGTACGCGTCGTCGGGGATCACCACGTGGTCGCCGGGGCGGCAGACGGTGCGCAGCAGCGTGTCCTCGGCCGACATGCCGCTGGCGAAGGCGAAGCCGTGCGCCCCGTGCTCGAGCGCGGCCATGCACGCCTCGAGCTGGCCGCGGGTCGGGTTGGCGGTGCGGGAGTACTCGTAGCCTTCGCGCAGGCCGCCGACGCCGTCCTGCTTGTAGGTGCTGGTCGCGTAGATCGGGCCGATGACGGCACCGGTGCGGGGGTCGGGATCCTGGCCCGCGTGGATCGCACGCGTCTCGAAGCCGTGGTCGTGGTCGGGGTTGTCCATGGTGGCCAGGCTAACGTCCGGCCCGGCCGCCGCCGCTTGCGTCCGTCGAGGGGTGCGCTATCGCGCCCGAGGCTGCGGACGTCCCGACCGGTGGCGCCGGGAATGCGGCCGCGACCCCACACGTTGGAGACGACATGCTCTTCGGACGCCACAAGACGGACCTGCCCGCCCCTGACGACGCCCTGCCGGGCCGCGAGACGCGGCCGTTCGCCGTCGGCGACAAGCACGCCGTACTCGGCACGCCGATCGAGACCGACGCGCCGGAGGGCTTCGCGGAGGCGGTGTTCGGCCTCGGCTGCTTCTGGGGCGAGGAGAAGACGTTCTGGGAGGTGCCGGGTGTGTGGTCGACGTCGGTGGGCTACGCCGGCGGCATCACCCCCAACCCGACGTACGAGGAGGTGTGCACCGGCCAGACCGGCCACGCCGAGGTCGTGCGGGTGCTCTTCGACCCCGCGAGGGTGTCGTACGGCGACCTGCTGCGGCTGTTCTGGGAGAACCACGATCCGACCCAGGGCATGCGGCAGGGCAACGACCGCGGCTCGCAGTACCGCTCGCTGGTGCTCACCACGACCGCGGAGCAGCAGGAGCAGGCGGAGCGGTCGCGCGAGCGCTACCAGCAGGCGATGAGCAAGCGCGGATACGGCGAGATCACCACCGTGATCGCGCCGCTCGAGACCTACTACTACGCCGAGGACTACCACCAGCAGTACCTGGTGCGGAACCCCGGCGGCTACTGCCCGCTGCACGCCACCGGCGTCAAGTACACCGACGCCTGAGGCGGCGCGCCCCGGCCCACGGTCGCCGCCCGCACCCCCTACGGCATGACACCGGATCGCACGGATCCGGCGGCGTTTCCGTGCGACCTCGCGTCGTGG
Source organism: Actinomycetota bacterium (assembly GCA_030862655.1). The sequence continues at coordinate 2,600 of JALZDI010000297.1, forward strand.
CGTGGGCCGAGTACGGCGGCGATGCCCGCAGGCGGGGCACTCGCGCAGCCTCGACGCGAAGAGATGGCTCAGGCGGGCTCGACGCCGGCGGCCACCAGGTCGGCGACCTCGCGCAGGTCGACGTCCGGCCCGTCCACCCGCGCCGAGTTCGACTTGAGCAGCATCGCCGCCACGAACGACTGCACCCCGGCGTCCAGCCGCGGATGGCTGCCGGTGACCGCCCCGGCCGCCATCACCGCGCGGCGGGTGACCCGGAACAGCACCTGGTAGAGGTCGGCGAGCCGCCGTCGTACCTCGGGATGGGTCTCCGACTCGCGGAAGATGATCGTGCGCAGCACCGCCGACTCGCGGCGGTCGAGGTCGATCCGCCGGGCCAGCGCGAGCAGCGTGCCGGCGACGTCGCCGCGGCGCACCACGTCGCCGGGCTCGAGCAGCGGGTCGGTGGTCAGCCGCTCGTCGAGCAGCGTCAGCAGGACGTCGATCTTCTTGGGGAAGTAGTAGAAGACCAGGCCCTTGGGTACGTCGGCGACCCTCGCGATGCGCGCGGTCGGGGTGGCGTCGAAACCGTCCTGGGCGAACAGCTCCTCGGCCGCGTCGAGAATGCGTCCCCGGCTGGCGTCGGCGGCGCCGGGGTCGGCCCGGGATCGCTTCTTCATGATCACCGCGCCTCACTCCCTCGGACGTGGGGGACGGCGCCGCGCCATCCCCCACGCCACACTAGGAC
>JALZDI010000298.1 GCA_030862655.1 Actinomycetota bacterium
ACCGGACACACGGGCTCGCAGGCGCCGCAGTCGATACACTCACCGGGCTGGATGTAGAGCTTGCGGCTGCCTTCGTAGATACAGTCGACAGGGCACTCCTCGATGCACGACCGGTCGGTGACGTCGATGCAGCCGTCCATGATCACGTAGGTCATCTGCGCTCCAAGGTCGGGCTTTCGTCAGGCGTCGAGGTCGGTGGAGTGACCGGGAAAGACCGCTGCGGAGGGGTCGATCTCCACGGCGGCGTTGTTCACCGCGGTCGCCGCCTCGCCGAACCCGACGGCGATCAGGCGTACCTTTCCGGGGTACTCGGTGACGTCCCCGGCGGCGTAGACGCGGGGGAGGTTGGTGGCCATGCGGGTGTCGACCAGGATCTGTCGTCCCCGCACGTCCAGACCCCACGACAGCAGGGGCCCCAAGTTCGCGGTGAAGCCGAGCGCGGCCACGATCCTCTGGCACTTCAGCGTCCGCGGAGCCGGCTCTCCCTTGACCGTGATGTCGACGGCCTCCACGCAGCTCTCGCCCCGGACTGCGGTCACCTCGGCGTCGGTGACCACCTCGACGCCGGAGGCCAGGAGCTGGTCGACGCTGCCGGCGTGGGCGCGAAAGCGCTTGCGGCGGTGCACGAGCGTGACCGAGCGTGCGATCGGTTCGAGGTTGAGGGCCCAGTCGACGGCGCTGTCACCGCCGCCGACGATGAGCACGTCGCGGTCCCGGTAGTCCTCCAGGCGCGGAACGAAGTAGGCGAGCCCCCGGTCCTCGTAGGACGCGGCCGCGGGCAGGGGACGCGGGGCGAAGCTGCCGATGCCGGCGGTGAGCACCAGCGCCTTGCACCGCACGGTCGCGCCGGTGGACGTGGTCACGACGGGTAGCCCGCCGTCGTCGTAGGTCAGCGTGCTGACCTGCTGTTGCAGCAGGTAGGTCGGGTTGGCACGGGCGGCCTGCCTCACCAGACCGTCGACGAGCTCGCGTCCCTTGACCGCGGGAAACCCGGCGACGTCGAGGATCTGCTTCTCCGGGTACATCGCGGCGACCTGGCCACCGGCCTCGGCAAGGGAGTCGACCAAGGCCACACTGAGGCCGCGAAAGCCCGCATACGTGGCGGTGAACAGGCCCGTCGGCCCGGCTCCGACCACCAGGAGGTCGGTCGTTGTGACGGCCGGCGTCGGCGTGGTGGGACTGTGCATCGGTCCTCCCTTCCTGCCAAAGCGTAACAGAGGTATTATGGTCTGACCAACGCCTTCGGAGGGTGGACGATGGTTCAGCGCGGACTCCGCGTCGTCGTGGTCGGCGGCGGTATCGGCGGCCTCTACGCGGCGGGGGCGCTGTGGCAGCGGGGGTGCGAGGTGTCGGTCTTCGAGCAGGCGCCGGGCCTGGGTGAGGTGGGCGCCGGCGTGCTGCTCACCCCGAACAGCGTCCGCCATCTGGAGCGGCTGGGACTCGGCCCCGCGGTGGCGCGGTGGGGAGCGCGGCTGGGCGCGGGCTCGTCGTACCTGCGCCAGGACGGCAGCTACATCGCCCCGATCCTGACCACCGACTCACGGGGCTGGAACGCCGTGTTCGGCATGCACCGGGCCGACCTCGTGGCGATGCTCGCCGAGCGGCTGCCCCCCGGCGTCGTGCACACCGGCCACCGCTGCGTCGGCTTCGAGCAGGACGACCGGCTCGCGCGCGTCCGGTTCGAGGGTGGAGCGTGCGCGGAGGCCGACGTCGTAGTCGCCGCTGACGGCATCCACTCCGAGCTGCAGCAGCACGTGGTGGCAGCCCCACCGCCGGTCTCCTCCGGCTCGGTCGCCTACCGCGGGCTCGTGCCGCACGACCGCATCCCGTCGTGGCCGCGGTCGTCCTCGCTATTGTGGATGGGGGAGGGCAAGCACTTTCTGGTCTATCCCGTCCGGGGCGGTGAGCTGGTCAACTACGTGGGCTTCGTGCCCACCGACGAGCAGATGCGGGAGTCGTGGTCGGCGCCGGGGGACCCGGCGCAGCTCGTCCGGGAGTTCGCCGGATGGGACCCGCGGGTGGAGTCGCTGCTCTCCAAAGTGGAGCAGACGTTCCGATGGGGACTGTACGACCGCGAGCCGCGCGTCCCCTGGACCCGGGGGCGGCTCACTCTGCTCGGGGACGCGGCGCACCCGATGCTGCCGCACCTCGGCCAGGGCGCCAACCAGGCCATCGAGGACGGGATGACGCTGGCCGCGGTCCTGGCCCGCACCGACACCGAAACCGCGCCGCAGGCGCTGCGGACCTACGAGCGGTTGCGACGCGAGCGCACCAGCGCGATCCAGCGCGGTGCGCGGGAGAACGGGCTGCGTTACGACGGCTCCTACGACGACCTCGAGGTGCGCGACGCCGAGATCGCGGCGTCGGTGAAGTTCCGCTCCTGGATCTATGACCACGACGCGCTGGTCGAGGCCGAGCAGGCCGCGGCGATGCTGTAGCGCCTCCTGTCAGAAGCCGAAGGCGAGCACCGGCGGCAGCGAGCCGGCGGCCAGGCTCTCGAGCACGGCGAGCTCGTGCGGTACGACGGGCTCGGGCAGCGTCGAGAGCCCGTACCACCGCAGCGCGGAGGCCTTGTGCTCCTGCAGCCCCGGCTCGCCGTGCCAGCGCCGGCAGGCGAAGAAGAAGTCCACCCGCTGGTCGACCGGCCGGTCGGTCTGCTGGTAGCGGTGCACCGCGCACAGCGGCCGCAGGTCACCCTCGGCGAGAACGACCCCGAGCTCCTCGCGTGCCTCCCGCGTCGCCGCGGCGGTGCAGGGCTCGCCGAACTCCACGTGCCCGGCGGCCGATGCCGCCCAGTGCCCGTCCATGAACCCCGTGTGCTGGCGCTGCTGCAGCAGCACCTCGTCCTCGGCCTCACCCCGTCGCAGCAGCAGCACATAGGCGGCGGGAACCAGGGCGAACCGGCCGGCAGGCATGGGCCGACTCTACGGATACGCTCGCGGCGTGTTCGCCGCCGCCGCCGTCTGCCCGCATCCGCCGCTGCTCGTGCCCGCGGTGGCCCGGGGCGCAGCCCCCGAGCTCGACGACCTGCGCGCGGCCTGCACGGCGGCCATCACCGCGATGCTGGAGACCGAGCCGGACGCGGTCGTGTGCGTCGGCGACGGTCCCTCCCTGGCCCGGTTCGACGAGTCCCACGGCGGCACGCTGCGCCCGTTCGGCGTCGACGTGCAAGCGGGGGGCAGCGGCTCCCGGGACCTGCCGCTGGCGCTCACGGTCGGCGCGTGGCTGCTGGACCGGGCCGCCTGGAGCGGCCCGCGCCGCTACTTCGCCCTGCCGGCGGAGATGCCCGGGCCGGAGTGCGTGGAGACGGGGAAGACCAT
>JALZDI010000299.1 GCA_030862655.1 Actinomycetota bacterium
CACCGAGCCGCACGCGCTGGAGCGCTCACTGGGCAAGGCCAAGCGGATCGAGGACCGCCGCAACCGTTAGCCGGCGGGGCACTCGCGCAGTCTCGGCGCGAAGGAGCGGGGCACTCGCGCAGTCTCGGCGCGAAGGAGCGGGGCACTCGCGCAGTCTCGGCGCGAAGGACGCTCAGTCGTCGCGGAGCAGTGCTACGTCGCTGACCAGCCGGATGTGGTCACGCATGGCCACCGCGGCGGCGTCCGGGTCGCCGGCGCGGATCGCCACCGCGATATCGCGGTGGCTGGCCAGCGACTGTCGCGGCCGGTCGGGCTGCGACAGTGACTCAACCCGGCTCTCGCGGATGGCCGCGGAGATCTCGGCCATCAGGTCGGCGAGCAGCCCCGAGCGGGCCGCGGCGGTGACGGCTCCGTGGAACAGCTCGTCGCCGTTGAGGCCGCGCTCACCGCGGTCGATCTCCTCGGCCATGGTCTCCAGCGCGCGGTCGATGCGGACCAGATCCTCGTCAGTTCGACGTGAAGCGGCGAGCGAGGCCAGCTGCACCTCCAGCGCCTCGCGCGCCTCGATCACCTCGGGCAGCCGGCGGCGGTGCGCGATCACCCCGGACAGCACGGCCGAGTCGGAGCGGTGCTCACGCAGGATCGCGCCCTCGCCGTGTCGTACCTCGACCAGCCCCTGGACCTCGAGGACGACCAGAGCCTGCCGCACCGACGCCCTGCTGACGCCCAGGTCGGTGGCCAGCTCGCGCTCCGGCGGCAGCCGGTCGCCGGGCTTGAGGTCGAGCTCGTGCACCAGGGCCAGCAGCCGCTCGACGAGCTGCTCGTAGAGCCGCGAACGCTGCAGCGGACGCAGGGCACGGGCGCGGCGATTTGCTGGTGGCACCGGCTGCCTCCCCTCGTCGCACCTCTTGACACCAGCCTAGACGAGGGCCAGTCTGCTGGTGGCTGAGCCACTGGACCTGTCCGGCGTACGGCGGAGGCGACGCGAAACGATGACCCAGCTGCTGTCCGACGTGACAGTCGTCGACCTCACCCGCGCGCTCGCAGGTCCGCATGCCGGCATGATGCTCGGCGACCTCGGGGCCCGGGTGATCAAGGTGGAGACCCCGCAGGGCGGCGACGACAGCCGTGGCTGGGGGCCGCCCTTCGTGGGAGAGCCCGCCGACCGCGACTCGACGTACTTCATGTCCTGCAACCGCAACAAGGAGTCGGTCACCGCCGACCTCAAGAGTGACGAGGGCAGGGACTTCCTGCGCCGGCTGGTGCGGCACGCCGACGTGCTCTGCGAGAACTTCCGCCCCGGCGTCCTGGACCGGCTGGGCTTCTCCGTCGAGCAGCTGCATGAGATCAACCCCGGCCTGGTGATCCTGTCGATCACCGGGTTCGGCCACGACGGGCCCGAGGGCGGGCGGGCGGGTTACGACCAGATCGCGCAGGGCGAGGCGGGGCTGATGAGCCTGACCGGGCCGGGCCCGGACGAGCCCACCAAGGTCGGCACCCCGATCGGCGACCTGCTGGCCGGCATGTACGGCGCGTACGGCGTGCTCGCGGCGCTGCTCGAGCGCCAGCACACCGGCCGGGGCCGGGTCGTGCGCACCAGCCTGCTCGCGGCGATCGTGGGCGTGCACGCGTTCCAGGGCACCCGCTACACCGTCGGCGGCGACGTACCGACCGCGATCGGCAACCACCACGCCGCGATCGCCCCGTACGGCCTGTTCCGCACCGCGACCGCCCCCGTGCAGATCGCGGTCGGCAGCGAGGGGCTGTGGCGGCGCTTCGCCCCGGTGGCCGGCATCGACGTCGACGACCCCAGGTTCGGCAGCAACCACGAGCGGGTGGCGCACCGCGACGATCTCATCGAGGCCATCGAGCAGGCGTTCACCCGCGAGCCCGCCGAGACCTGGCTGCAGCGGCTGGCCGACGCCGGCGTGCCGGCCGGCAAGGTGCGCACGCTCGACGACGTCTTCGCCTGGGAGCAGACGCTGTCACAGGGCCTGCTCGTCGAGGTCGAGCACCCGACGGGCGGCCGGCTGCGGCTGCCCGGCCCGCCGCTGCGCTTCGACGACCACGCCTACGCCGGCGGCCGCGAGGAGCACGTGGCACCGCCGCGGCTCGGCCAGCACGACGAGAGCGTGCGCGCCTGGCTCGACGAGATGGACGGGCGCGTGGGCGGGAACGGCCAGGACAGGGCCGAGCCGTGAGCCGCCGACTCGGCGCGCAGGACCTCATCGACCTGGTGCTCGACCGGGAGTCGTTCGAGTCCTGGGACGCCGAGCCGATCACCCCTCCGGAGATGACCGAGGCGTATGCCGCCGAGCTGGCCGAGGCCCGGGAGCGGTCCGGTGTCGACGAGTCGGTGCTCACCGGCGAGGGCCGCATCCGCGGCCGGCGGGTCGCGGTGGTCGTGTGCGAGTTCCGCTTCCTGGCCGGCTCCATCGGGATCGCCGCGGCCGAGCGGCTGGTGCAGGCGGTCGAGCGCGCCACGGCCGAGGGTCTGCCGCTGCTGGCGGCGCCGGTGTCCGGGGGCACCCGGATGCAGGAGGGCACGCTCGCGTTCGTGCAGATGGTGAAGATCTCCGCCGCGATCACCCGGCACAAGACGGCCGGCCTCCCCTACCTGGTCTACCTGCGGCACCCGACCACCGGCGGTGTGTTCGCGTCGTGGGGCTCGCTCGGCCACCTCACCGTCGCCGAGCCGGGAGCGCTCGTCGGGTTCCTCGGCCCACGGGTCTACGAGGCGCTCTACGGCCGGGAGTTCCCCACCGACGTGCAGGTGTCGGAGAACCTCTTCCAGCGTGGGCTCATCGACGCCGTCGTCGAGCCCGCGGAGATCCCCGAGGTGCTCGACCGCGCGCTGGCCGTCCTCTGCGCCGACCGCAGCGGCGAGGCGCCGCTGACCACGCCGCCCGAGACCGTGGACGTGCCGGACGTGCCCGCGTGGGACTCGATCACGCGGTCGCGACGGCCGGAGCGGCCCGGAGTACGCCGGCTGCTGCGCTACGCCGCGACCGACGTCGTACCGCTCAACGGCACCGGCGAGGGCGAGGCCGACCCCGGGCTGCTGATCGCCCTCGCCCGGTTCGGCGGGGCACCGTGCGTGTTCCTCGGACAGGACCGGCGCGGCCAGACCCTCGACCACCCGATGGGCCCCGGGGCGCTGCGCGAGGCCCGGCGCGGGATGCGGCTCGCCGCCGAGCTCGGGCTGCCGCTGCTGACCGTCATCGACACCCCCGGTGCGGCGCTGTCGGTCGAGGCCGAGGAGGGCGGTCTGGCCGGTGAGATCGCGCGCTGCCTGTCCGACCTGGTCAGCCTGGACG
>JALZDI010000006.1:0-11218 GCA_030862655.1 Actinomycetota bacterium
GCGACGAACGGCACGTCGAGCTCGTTGCAGAGGGCCACCACGGCACGGATCTCGCCGGTGCCCGCGGCCAGCACGACCAGGCCTGGTACGACGGTGTAGGCCGCCAGCCCGTCGCACTCGTAGGTCCGGCGCTCAGCCTCGTCGGTGATCACCGCGTCGTCGCCGAGGACGTCGCGGCATCGCCGGGCGAGCACGACCAGCGGGGCGTCCGGCACCGTGGTTCCGGTGACCTCGTCGGGGACGGGGCCCGTCGCGTGCGTGGTCACGGCATCGACTCCCTGGTCAGGGCATCCGTTCGTAGGCGGGCAGGGTGAGGAACTCGGCGTAGTCGTCGGACATCGCCATCTCGCGGTACAGGTCGCGAGCGTCGGCGTAGCCGCCTTTCTCGAACGCCTCGGCGCCGACGGCCTCGCGGATCCTGGCCAGCTCCTCGTCGATCACCCGGTCGACCAGCTCGTGGGTGACCCGCTGCCCGTCGGCGAGCTCGACGCCCAGGTGCAGCCACTGCCACACCTGGGACCGGGAGATCTCGGCGGTGGCCGCGTCCTCCATCAACCCGAAGATCGCGACCGCGCCCATGCCGTGCAGCCACGACGCGAGGTACTGCAGGCCGACCGAGATGTTGTTGCGCAGTCCTGCCTCGGTGATCTCGCCCGGCGTCCGGTCGACGGCGAGCAGATCCTCGGCCGATACCGAGACGTCCTCGCGCAGCCGGTCGAGCTGGTTGGGCCGGTCGCCGAGCACCCGGTCGAACACCTCGCGACACACCGGCACCAGGTCGGGGTGGGCCACCCACGAGCCGTCGAACCCGTCACCGGCCTCGCGGTTCTTGTCGTCGCGAACCTTCGCCAGGGCCACCTCATTGGCCTCGGCGTCACGCCGGCTGGGGATCTGGGCCGCCATGCCGCCGATCGCGTGCGCGCCGCGCTTGTGGCAGGTGCGCACGAGCAGCTCGGTGTAGGCGCGCATGAACGGCGCGGTCATCGTCACCGCGTTGCGGTCGGGCAGCAGGAAGTCGCGCCCGCGCGTGCGGAACTTCTTGATCACGCTGAACAGGTAGTCCCAGCGGCCGGCGTTGAGCCCGGCGCTGTGCTCGCGCAGCTCGTAGAGGATCTCCTCCATCTCGAACGCCGCCGGGTAGGTCTCGATGAGCACGGTCGCGCGGATCGTTCCGCGGGGGATGCCGAGCTTCTCCTGCGCGTGCAGGAAGACGTCGTTCCACAGCCGCGCCTCCTCGTGGCTCTCCATCTTGGGCAGGTAGTAGTAGGGCCCCTGTCCGCGCTCGACCTGCGCGCGGCCGCAGTGCACGAGGTAGAGCGCGAAGTCGAACAGGCCGCCCGAGACCGGCTCACCGTCGACGAGCACGTGCTTCTCCGGCAGGTGCCAGCCACGCGGGCGTACGACGATCGCGGCCAGGCCGTCGTCGTTGAGCCTGTACTGCTTGCCGTCGGGGTTGGTGTGCGACAGCGAACCGTCGAGGGACGCACGCAGGTTGGCCTGCCCGGCCAGCATGTTCTCGAACAGCGGCGTGTTGGCGTCCTCGAAGTCGGCCAGCCACACCTTCGCGCCGGAGTTCAGCGCATTGATCGCCATCTTGGCGTCGGTCGGGCCGGTGATCTCGACCCGGCGGTCCTCGAGCCCCGAGGCCGGCTCGGCCACCCGCCAGGTGTCGTCCTCGCGGACCGACTTGGTCGCCGGCAGGAAGTCCAGCGACTCGCCGGCGGCCAGGGCGGCGGCCCGCTCCTCGCGTCGGGCGAGCAGCGCTCGCCGGCGCGCGTCGTACTGGCGGTGCAGGCCGGCGACGAGGTCGAGCGCCTCGGTGGTGAGCACGGCGTCGAGCAGCGCCGGGTCCTGCAGATCCTCGGGCCCGACGGTCAGCTGGACTCCGTGCGGACCGGGTGAGCCAGATGGTGTGGAGGGCATACCCGGAACCTATGTCACGCGGGTCGCGCTCACAACGACGGGCGGGCGACCGTCACCAGGCTCAGGCGCTACGGCGCTCCGCACGCCGCGGGTCGTCGAAGCGCGGCGCGCCCAGGGCATAGCGGGTGAGGAGGCTGTCGCGCGCCGGGTGCAACGGCGGAGCCTGGTGCGGGATGACCCGGCCCTCGGCGGTGTCCCAGAACCCGTCCACCACGGACCAGACGCGGTGGGTGACGCGACCGACGAGCCCGGTGTGCGGGGAGTAGGGGTGCGGGCGGGTCGGTGCGCGCTCCTCGGTGCGGCGCAGCCGGTGTCCGAGCGCGGCGAGCTCGTGCTCGGACAGCACGGCCTCGAGACCGTCGACGATCACGTTCTCCTGGCCCTCGTGCTCGGCGAGCAGCTGGCGGACCTTGGCCCAGAGCTCGCCGCACGGACGGCGGCTGTGGCGCACGTCGCCGTACAGCCGGGCCTTCATCATGTGCAGCGCGACCTCGAGCTCCTTGCTCTGCAGCACGTACTCGGTGACCAGGTGCCGTCCGCCGGTGAGCCGGCGCCGCGCCACCGGGAGGAGCGCGTCGTCGATCGCGGTCAGGTGCCGGCACGTCGTCGCCATGAACGTGTCCGCCAGCTGGCGGGCCCGTCGCGGTTCGTTGCCCGGCTGCCGCTGGCAGGCGGCGTCGAGCATCGCGGCGATGTGCTCATGAGGCCCCAGGGCTGCCGAGCGCAGCGCTTCGTGGGTCTCACGTCCGGGTGCGGTCCCCGTCGCCGGGGCAATCTCCTGCATGGTCATCACGACCACCCTCCCGCCGAACCGCGCCGGCCGGAGCCGGTGGACGGGTCGACTATTCCTGCGTCCCTGGTGGGGTTCTCTTCACGAGGTGTGCACGACCGTGTGCTGTAGGTCTCCGGTTCTACCCCCGGGTCGCCGAGTTGACGCCTCCGCCAGGTAAAGAAACCAGCAGGCTGACGAGAACGACGGGCCGTCGTCGCCTAGGTCGCGAGCCGCTCCCGCAGCGAAGCGGGAGCAATCCGTCCCAGCGCGACAAGCTGGACCAGCACCACGACCGTGATCGCCTCGGCCGCCAGCAGCCCGAGCAGCACCATCACCTGGGCGGCACCCGCCTCCAGCGGGGTGCCGCCGCCGAGCAGCACGCCGACGTAGGCGCCGGGCAGCGTGACCAGGCCGACCGTGCGGGTCTGGTCGAGCACCGGGGTCAGGGCCTCGGCCGAGCTGGGGGAGATGACCTCCAGCGTCGCCTCCCGCCGCGGTAGTCCCAGGGCGAGCGCGGCCTCGTAGGTCCCCAGGCCGTGGCGCAGGTCGTCGAAGGCGCGCCGTCCGGCCAGCGTGTTCGCGGTCATCGCGCCGCCGATCACGATGCCCGCGGTGGGCACCAGGCTGGGGCCGTTGAGCGGGATCGCGCCGGAGACGAACAGCAGGGCCAGCACCGGGACGACGCCGGCGGCCAGACCGAGGGCCAGCCAGCCCATGTCGGCGGTCGCGCCCACCCGGCGGGCGGAGGTGAACGTCGCGACCGCGAACATCAGGACGGCGAACGCCGCCGACAACCACAGCGACCCGAGCACGGCGGCGATGGCCAGCGACACCACGGAGAGCTGGACGACGGCCCGTACCGCGGCGGTGACGAGGTCGCGGCGCACCGGCAGCCCGCCGAGAGTGGCTGCTCCGACGCCGACCAGCACCAGCAGCACCAGGGCGACCGCCAGCGGCCATCCGGCGCTGGGGGCCGCTGACATCAGGGCAGTCTCCAGTCGACCGGCTCCGCCCCCTGCTCGGCGAGCAGGGCGTTCGCGCGGCTGAACGGCCGGGAGCCGAAGAAGCCGCGCGAGGCCGACAGCGGGCTGGGGTGCGCGGACTGGATGTACGGCGTGCCGCCCAGCATGGGCTTGAGCGTCTGCGCGTCACGTCCCCACAGGATCGCGACCAGCGGGCCGCCGCGCGCGACCAGCGCCTTGATCGCGTGCTCGGTGATCGCCTCCCAGCCGCGCCCGCGGTGGCTGCCGGCGCTGCCGGGGCAGACGGTGAGGACGCGGTTGAGCAGCAGGATGCCGTGCCGGCTCCACGGGGACAGGTCGCCGGTGGTCGGCGGGTCGACGCCGAGGTCGGACACCAGCTCGCGGTAGATGTTGACCAGGCTCTTGGGCAGCGGCCGCACATCGGGGTCGACGGAGAAGCACAGGCCGACGGCGTGGCCGGGAGTGGGGTAGGGGTCCTGACCGACGATCAGCACGCGCACGTCGCGCATCGGCGCCTGGAAGGCCCGCAGGACGTGGTTGCCGGCGGGCAGGTAGCGCCGGCCGGCGGCCAGCTCCCGGCGGAGGAACCCGCCCATCTCGCTGATGGCCGGCTCCACCGGAGCGAGCGCCTCGGCCCAGTCCGGCGCCACCAGCTCGGTCAGGGGTCTGCGACTCACGGCGCCCCACTCTAGGGGGCGGACACCCGGCTCTCCTCGCCAGCGCGCACACGCGTGAGCACACGCCGTCCCACGACGTTCCACACCAGCAGCAGGGTGATCAGTGCGTACACCCCGATCGCGGCTGGCGAGTTCACCAGCCCGACCGGGTCGCCGTTGGTGATCTGCAGCGCCGTGCGCAGCTGCCGCTCGGCCATCGGGCCGAGGATGAGGCCGAGGATCGTGGGCACCACCGGCAGCCCGAACCGCCGCATCAGGTAGCCGAGGAGGCCGACCGCGAGCAGCACCACCAGGTCGACGACGGTGGCGTTGACGCTGTAGGCGCCGAGCACGCTGAAGAACATGATCCCGGCGTACAGGTAGGGGCGCGGGATGCTGAGCAGCCGTGCCCAGACCGGCGCGAGCGGCAGGTTGAGCAGCAGCAGCAAGGTGTTGCCGATGAACAGGCTGGCGATCAGCCCCCACACCAGCTCCGGCTCGCTGCTGAACAGCTGCGGCCCCGGCTCCAGCCCGTAGGTCTGGAACGCCGCCAGCATCACCGCCGCGATCGCCGAGGTGGGCAGCCCGAGGGCGAGCAGCGGCACGAGCGTTCCCGCGGCGGAGGCGTTGTTGGCCGCCTCCGGGCCGGCGACGCCCTCGATGGCCCCGTGCCCGAACTCGCCGCGCCTGCGGGCCAGCCGACGCTCGGTCACGTAGGACAGGAACGTCGGGATCTCCGCCCCGCCGGCAGGCATCGCGCCGAACGGAAAACCCAGCCCGGCGCCGCGCAGCCACGGCCGCCAGGACCGCGACCAGTCCTCGCGGCTCATCCACGGCCGTCCGACCGGGATCACCTGCACCGGCCCGCGCCGCAGGTGCGCCGCCGTCCACAGCGCCTCACCCAGGGCGAACAGCCCGACCGCGACCAGCACCACGTCGATGCCGTCGGCGAGCTCGGGAACCCCGAACGTCAGCCGCTCCTGCCCGGTGACCGGGTCGATGCCGACCAGGCCCAGCGTCAGCCCGAGGGCCAGGGCGACGAACCCGCGCACCACCGACGCGCCCAGCACGCTGGTGACGGCCAGGAAGCCGAACACCATGATCGCGAAGTAGTCGGCGGCACCGAGGTTGACCGCCATCTTCACCACCACGGGGGCGGCGAACACCAGCAGCGCGGTGGCAATGGTGCCGGCCACGAACGACCCGACCGCGGCCGTCGCCAGCGCCTGCGCCCCCCGTCCGCGTTTGGCCATCTTGTTGCCCTCGATCGCGGTCATCACCGAGGCGCTCTCGCCGGGGGTGTTGAGCAGGATCGAGGTGGTCGAACCGCCGTACATGCCGCCGTAGTAGATGCCGGCGAACATGATCAGCGCCGCGGTCGGCTCGAGCGTGAACGTCACCGGCAGCAGCAGCGCGACCGCCATCGCGGGACCGATGCCGGGCAGCACACCGACCACGGTGCCGAGCAGCACCCCGACCACCGCGTACAGCAGGTAGACCGGCTGCAGCGCGGTGGCGAAGCCGTCCAGCAGTGCGGTCAGCGACTCCATCGGCTACAGCACCCCCTCGAGCAGCCCGGCCGGCAGCGCGAGGCCCAGCGAGTAGGAGAACACCAGGTAGCTGCCGAACGCCACGACGACCGCGATGACCGGGTCCCAGAGCCCGCGCCGGCTGCCCAGCACGACCGCGGAGCCCCAGAACAGCAGCGTGCCGGCGATCGGGAAGCCGGCATACGGGATCGCCAGCGAGGAGCCCAGGAGCACCAGCACCAGCAGGCCCAGGCGTGGCCAGTCGACGCCGTGACCGAGGTCGATGTCCTCACCGGCCTCGGCCTCGCCGTGACCGCCGCGGAGCACGTCCACGGTGAGCAGGGCGGCGGTCAGCAGCAGCATGCCGCCGACGGCGTACGGCACCGCCTTCGGCCCGATGGGCCCGGTCTGCACCAAGGTGGCGCCCAGCTGGGAGGCGTCGTAGAGCACGAACCCTCCGACCGCGACCAGCAGGACCGACAGGCCGAGCTCGGCGTAGTCGATGTCGCGGCCGGGCCGGGGCGTGGGCCCGGCCGTGGTCTCACTGGCGACCGTGGTCGACATCAGACCAGCCCCAGCTTGGCGAGGATATCCTCGACCCGCTGGTTCTCCGATGCGATGAAGTCCTCGAACTTCTGTCCGGGCAGCAGGGCCGGCGTCCACCCGTTCTTGGCCATCGCCTGCTTCCATCCCTTGGTCTTGAACAGCTTCTCGACCAGCTTGATCAGCGCGTCACGCTGCGCGTCGCTGATGCCCGGAGGAGCCACCAGCCCGCGCCAGTTGGTGAACTGCAGGTCGATGCCCTGCTCGGTCAGCGTGCGCGCGTCCAGACCCGGGAGCCGTTCGGGGCTGGTGACGCCGAGTACCTTCAGCGCACCGGACTCGATCTGGTCGCGGATCTCGCCGACCCCGGTGATCCCGAACTCGACCTCACCGCCGAGCAGCGCGGCCAGCAGAGGCCCGCCACCGTCGTAGGTCACGTAGTTGACGTCGGACGGCGTGATCCCGACCTCGTGGGCGAGCATGTGCGGGGCCAGGTGGTCCGGGCCGCCGGGCGAGGAGCCGCCGCCCACCGGCATCTGCCTCGGGTTGGCCTTCCAGTCCTTGACCAGCTCGTCGAGGGAGTCGTACGGCGAGTCGGCCGGCACGACGATGGTCTCCGGCTCGCTGACGATCCGCGCGATCGGGGTGGTGTCCTGGAGCGTGGAGTCGGACTTGTAGGTGTACACCGATCCGACCACGCCCAGGCCCATCAGCATCATCAGGTTGCCGTCGCCCTCCTCGGTCATCATGCGGGCGAGGCCGACCGTGCCGCCGGCGCCGTCGAGGTTGAAGACCTCGACCGGGGGCGTCAGGTTCTCGGTGTCCATCACCTGGGCGGCGGTCCGGGCGGTGGTGTCGTAGCCGCCGCCGGGGGAGTTCGGCACCATGATCCGCAGGTCCTCGAAGCTGCCCGCATCGGCGGACGCGCTCGTGCCTGGGGCCTGACAACCGGAGACGGCCAGCGCCGCGGCAGCGGCCGTCGCGGCCAGCATCTTCATGCGCATGGGGGGAACCTTTCATCGCGCTGTCACTGCTCGGAAACGTGCCGTTGATCGTGAGGGGCGTCACGCGCCGCTGTCGCGGTTGCGGTCCCAGAAATCGTTGTGGTCGTTGTGGTCGCGCCTGGCCCCTACCGGAGCTGTCTCGTCCGGGGCCACACTGCGGGCGTGAGCCGTCGACTGTCGCTGGCAGGCCAGTTCCTGCTCTTCCAGCTCGCCATCGTGTTCGTGGTGGTGCTGGCGGTCGCCGCGGCGTCGATGGTGCAGAGCGACCTGAGCTTCACCCGCGCCGAGGGTCGTCGGATGCTCGCGGTCGCGGAGACCGTCGCCGACACTCCCGCGGTGGTCGCCGGGCTCTCGGCCCGGTCCCTGTCGGGCGGCATCCCCGGTGCCGCCGAGAACGTGCGGTCGCAGTCCGGCGCGTCGTATGTCATCGTGACCGACCGCGACGGGTCCGTGGTGTGGTCGCCGTACCCGCAGGACGTCAACAGCCCGCTGCGGCGGCTGCAGCCCCAGCACGGCCCGTCCTGGGTCGGCGAGGCCGCGCACAACGGCGCGGAGGTCGTGGAGGCCCGGGTGCCCGTGCTCGCCGACGGTGGCCTGGGCGTGCCGGTGGGCCGGCTCCTGGGGTACGCCGTCGTGGGCCAGGAGACGCCGTCGGTGGTCGAGCGGCTGGAGCAGGCGGCCCCGGCGCTGCTGATCTACGTCGGCATCGCCGGCGTGCTCGGCGTCTTCGGTTCGCTGTTGCTGTCCCGGCGCGTCAAGCGGCAGACGCTGGGGCTGGAGCCGGACGAGATCACCCGGCTGGTGGAGCACCGGGAGGCGATGCTGCACGGGCTGAAGGAGGCGGTGGTGGGCGTCGACCGGCAGGGCGTGGTCACGCTGCTCAACGACGAGGCCTGCCGCCTGCTCGGGGTCGGCGTCGACGCGGTCGGCCGGCACCTCGACGACCTGCCGCTGCAACCGGTGCTGGCCGAGGTGCTCGGCGGTACCAGCACCGGTCGCGAACGGGTCGTCCCCTCCGCGGGTCGGGTGCTGGTGCTGAACCGGATGCCGCTGCGGATCCGCGGCCGCTCCGTCGGCTGGGTGACCACGTTGCGCGACCGCACCGACCTGGTCGACCTGCAGCGGGAGCTGGACGTGTCGCGCGGGATGACCGACGCGTTGCGCGCCCAGGCGCACGAGTTCACCAACCGGCTGCACACGATCGCGGGCCTGGTGGAGCTGGAGGAGTACGACGAGGTGGTGCGGTTCGTCGAGCTCGCCTCCCGCAGCCACCACGACCTGGTCAGCGACGTCACCAGCCGGATCGAGGACCCGGCCGTCGCCGCGCTGTTGGTCGCCAAGGCCAGCCGCGCCGGCGAGCTTTCCGTCGATCTCACCCTGAGCCCGGAGTCCCGGCTGGGCCGGGTGGATGACGCCCTCTCGGCCGACATCGTCACTGTGGTGGGCAACCTGGTCGACAACGCGCTGGACGCACTCGGGCGTCGTGGTGGAAAGGTGACGGTGTCAGTCCGGGCCGACGAGGAGGTCGACGCCGTCCTGGTGCGCGTCAGGGACACCGGCCCCGGCGTGGACCCCGAGTTCGCCCAGCGGGTATTCGTGCAAGGGTTCTCCACCAAGACCGACGACGGCGACGAGCCGCACGGCTGGGGGCTGGCGCTGACCTGGTTGGTGTGCGAGCGACGCGGCGGAGACGTCGCGGTGTCCAACGACGGGGGAGCGGTGTTCGAGGCCCGGCTGCCGCGCTCCGCGCCCGTGCGTGCGACCGCGGAGGAGCGAACGTGAGTGCGCCCGACGTACGCGTGCTGGTCGTCGACGACGACTTCATGGTGGCGCGGATCCACCGCGGCTTCGTCGAGCGGCTTCCCGGCTTCGAGGTCGCCGGTGAGGCCCGGACCGGCGCGGAGGCGCTCGAGGCGGTCGAGCGGCTGAGCCCCGACCTGGTGCTGCTCGACATCTACCTGCCCGACATCAGTGGCCTCGACGTGCTGCGTCGGCTGCGGGCCGGGGGAAACGAGGTCGACGTGCTGGTGATCACCGCCGCGCAGGACGCCGACACCGTGCAGGCCTCCCTGCGCGGCGGCGTGGTGCACTACCTGATCAAGCCGTTCGGCTTCGACGTGTTCCGCGACCGGATGGAGTGGTTTGCCGCCGCGAGGCGCCGGCTGCGGGCATCCGGTGACGTCGGGCAGCGCGACGTCGACGCGATGTTCGCGGCGGCGGGCGCTGCCGGCCCGCGGACCCGGCGGCTGCCGAAGGGACTCACGCCGGAGACCGCCGCGCTGGTGGAGCGCGCCGTCCGCGAAGCCGACGGCGACCTCGGCGCGAGCGAGTGTGCCGCGGTGGTCGGCGTCTCCCGTGTCAGCGCCCGCCGCTACCTCGAGCACTTCGTCAACGCCGGGCAGGCCGAGGTGCGGCTGCGCTACGGCAGCGCCGGCCGGCCCGAGCGCCGCTACCGCTGGCGCTGAGTGCCTACGGGGTCGTGAGCGCGTCGAGGAACTCCGAGGCCCAGCGGTTGATGTCGTGCTCGAGCAGGTAGCGACGCATCGCCCGCATCCGCTTCTGCTGGTCGCGGGGCTCGGCGTTCATCGTGGTGAGCAGGACCTCCTTGAGGCCGTTGATGTCGTAGGGGTTCAGCAGGTAGGCCTGCTTCAGCTCTGCGGCCGCACCGGCGAACTCGCTGAGCAGCAGCGCCCCGACGTCGTCGAAGCGGCAGGCGACGTACTCCTTGGCCACCAGGTTCATGCCGTCGCGCAGTGGGGTCACCACCATGACGTCGGCGGCGCGGAAAAGCGCCGCCATCTCGGCGCGCGCGAACGAGGTGTGCATGTAGTGGATCGCCGGCGTGCCGATGCGGCCGTGGTCGCCGTTGATGTGGCCGACCAGCCGGTCGATCTCGTCGCGCAGCACGCGGTACTGCTCGACGCGTTCGCGCGACGGCGTCGCGACCTGGATGAAGACCGCGTCGTCGACGCTGATGTGCCCGTCGCGGAGCAGCTCGCCGAAGGCCCGCAGCCGCTGCCTGATGCCCTTGGTGTAGTCGAGCCGGTCGACGCCCAGCAGCACGCAGCGGGGGTTGCCCACCTCGTCGCGGATCTCCTTCGCCCGGTCCTCGGTCTCGGGCGCTCGCGCCAGCTCGACCAGGCCGGAGGAGTCGATGGAGATCGGGAACGCCCGCGCGCGCACCATCCGCCCGTCGGGCACGTGCACGACGTCGCGGTGCGTCTTGTGCCCGGTCAGCGAGCGCACCAGGCGGGCGAAGTTGGCGGCGTTGGCCGGCACCTGGAAGCCGACGAGGTCGGCGCCGAGCAGGCCCTCGATGATCGAGCGGCGCCACGGCAGCTGCATGAACAGCTCCGAGGGCGGGAACGGGATGTGCAGGAAGAAGCCGATGCGCAGGTCGGGGCGCAGCTCGCGCAGCATCGCCGGGGCGAGCTGCAGCTGGTAGTCGTGGATCCAGACCACGGCGTCCTGTGCGGCGATGTCGGCGGCGCGCTCGGCGAAGCGACGGTTGACCCGCACGTAGGCGTCCCACCATTCGCGGTGGAACTCCGGGGCGACGATGACGTCGTGGTAGAGCGGCCAGAGGGTGCCGTTGGAGAAGCCCTCGTAGTACTCCTCGATCTCCTCCGGCGACAGCGGCACCGGCACGAGCGTGAGCCCGTCCTCCTCGAACGGCTCGAGGTGCTCGTCGGTGCTACCCGGCCAGCCGATCCAGGCGCCGTGGTGCTGCCGGAGCACCGGCTCCAGCGCGGTCACCAGCCCACCGGGGGAGCGGCGCCAGGTGGTCTTGCCGTCCGGACCCACAACG
>JALZDI010000006.1:11228-16896 GCA_030862655.1 Actinomycetota bacterium
CCCGCGCGGGCGCGGGCCGGACGTCGACGGCGGGGGGCGCGCCTCCCGGGTGCGGTGACCCCGGCGGTGTCCTCGACCACATGACCTCCCTGGCGGCGTCGCGTCGACCCTATCCTGCCCTGACCTGCGTACCCACCTACGCTGACCGCACGCACCGCGGGCCTGGTCGTCGTCCGCGACACGAGAGCCCATCCGGCGAGCGCTGAATGACACTCTTGTAGTTCTCGCCTACGATGTGCGGAGTTGACCGCAACCCTGGGGGAGTCGAGGGCCCATGGCAGGCAGTGACGCCGCGAACGCCGACAATGTCGACATGGCGACGTCGGGTGCAGCCGCCCGCGCCGCCGAGACGTTGTCGGAGCGCGACCGCGACATCCTGAGCTTCGAGCGCCAGTGGTGGAAGTACGCCGGTGCCAAGGAGCACGCGATCCGCGAGAAGTTCGACATGTCCGCGACCCGCTACTACCAGGTCCTCAACGCGCTGATCGACCGCGAGCACGCGATGGCCTTCGACCCCCTGCTGGTCAAGCGCCTGCGCCGGCTGCGCTCGGCCCGCCAGCGCGCCCGATCCGCCCGCCGCCTCGGCTTCGAAGTCTGAGGCGCGCCTCATGGTGACCAGGGCGGGCCGGCCGGGCCGGCAGCAGCAGGGCCAGGCGACCCCGTCGATCGTCGCGGTGGTCAGCGTCGTCGCCGTGGTGGCCGCGATGGTGGCCTTCTTCGCCGGTGGCGACCAACAGTCGGCCCCCGAGCCGCAGGCGCAGTCGGCCCCCGCCCCCAGCCGGACGCCCACGCCGGCGGCCGAGAGCACAGCGAGGGCGCAGGCCACCCCGACCGGCAGCCCGTCCGACACCGCGACCGAGAGGCCGCGCCGCGACCAGAGGGACCAGAAGCGCCGGCACCGTCGCGAGCCCGCCGACCAGGGCCCGCCCGACGTCTACATCGAGGTCTACAACAACTCCTCGGTCAGCGGCCTGGCCGCCTCCACCGCCGCCGACCTGCAGGACGGCGGGTGGCAGGTCGTCGGCGTCGACAACTGGTACGGCGCCATCCCGGCCAGCACCGTCTACTACCCGGCCGGCATGGAGGCCGAGGCCGACGAGCTGGCGCAGACGCTGGGGCTGTCCCGGGTGCGGGGCGCGGTGGCGCCGATGAAGTTCGACCGGCTCACGGTGATCTTGACCGCCGACGCCGCCTGACCCGAGGCTGCCCGTCGTGGACACACCCGAGCCGCAGACCGAGCGTGGCCGCGCCGGTCTGCGGGCGCTGACCGAGGACCCCGGCAGGGCCCTGGTGGCGCTGGACTTCGACGGCACCCTCGCCCCGATCGTGGCCGACCCGGTCCGGGCACGGGCACATCCGGAGGCACTGGACGCGCTCGTGGCCCTGGCGGGTCAGGTCGGGCACACCGCGATCGTCACCGGCCGTCCAGCCGCCACCGCCGTCGAGTACGCCGGGCTGTGCAGGTCGCCGGACGCGCCGACGCTGCACAACCTGGTCGTGCTCGGCCACTACGGTCTCGAGCGCTGGGACGCGGCCACCGGCGAGGTGACCGCCCCGCCTCCACCGCCCGGGGTCGACGAGGTCCGCCGGCGGCTGCCCGACCTGCTCGCCGAGCACGGCGCGGGCGAGGCCTTCGTCGAGGACAAGGGGTCCTCGGTCGGGGTGCACACCCGACGGCTGCCCGACCCGCAGGACGCGTTCGACCGGCTGCGCGCCCCGCTGCAGCGGCTGGCCGACGAGGAGGGCCTGGCGCTCGAACCCGGCCGGCTCGTGCTCGAGCTGCGCCCGCGCGGGGTGGACAAGGGCGGGGCGCTGCGCGGCCTCGTCGCGGAGCTCGGCGCACGCACGGTGGTGTTCGCCGGCGACGACCTGGGCGACCTGGCCGCCTTCGACGCCGTGGACGCGCTGCGCGAGGAGGGCCTCGCCGGCCTGCTGGTCTGCTCCGGCTCCACCGAGGAGGCCACGCTGGCCGCGCGTGCCGACCTCGTCGTCGACGGCCCAGCGGGCGTCGTGGCGCTGCTCCGCGCCCTGACCGCCGTACTCGCGGCGCGCTGAGGGGGCTCCGGGCCCGCGAGATGGGCGTGGCGCACCTTCCCCAGGGTGCTGAAGGTGAGTTGTGGGCGTCTCGACGCGCCGAGGCCGCCCGAGACCGCAGGTCTCGGATCCTGGACCGATGTGACGCGATGCGAGACGACGGCTACGCTAGCCGGAGCTCATCCAGAGGGGCAGAGGGACACGGCCCGACGAAGCCCCGGCAACCAGTCAGCCACCGCGACGCGGGACCCATCCTCGTTCGGCTGATCAGGTGCCACTTCCGTCCTGTGCCGAGAGCCGGCCAGGGAAGATGAGGAGGAGGCTGTCTTGAGCGCAGTGAGCGAAACCCTGCACGACTCCCGGACCGGTCTGCGCGAAGGCGCGTTCGGCAACGCGACCGCGTTGGTCTGTCGCGAGTGTGCGCACCGGCAGCCGCTCGGCCCGTTCTACGCCTGCGAGGAGTGCTTCGGCCCGCTCGAGGTCGGCTACGACTTCCCTGCC
The DNA here is from genome assembly GCA_030862655.1 of Actinomycetota bacterium. Next base: position 13,764 of record JALZDI010000006.1, read on the forward strand.
GTCACCCGCGAGCAGATCGAGGCCGGCCCGAAGAACATCTGGCGCTACCAGCCCCTGCTTCCGGTCCCCGCCGACGTCACGTCGTTCCCGCAGATGGACCCCGGGTTCACCCGGCTGCTGCGCGCCGACAACCTCGCCCGCGAGCTCGGCCTGCGGCGGCTGTGGGTCAAGGACGACTCCGGCAACCCCACGCACTCGTTCAAGGACCGGGTGGTGGCGATGGCGCTGTCCGCGGCCCGTGAGCTGGGGCTGACGGTCTTCGCCTGTCCCTCCACCGGCAACCTCGCCAACGCCGTCGCCGCGGCCGCCGCGCGCGCCGGCCTGAAGAGCGTGGTGTTCATCCCGCACGACCTGGAGACCCCGAAGGTCATCACCACCGCGGTCTACGGCGGCACGCTGGTAGCCGTGAAGGGCAACTACGACGACGTCAACCGGCTGGCCTCCGAGATCGCCGGCGAGGAGGACGGCTGGGCGTTCGTCAACGTCAACGTGCGCCCCTACTACGCCGAGGGCTCCAAGACGCTGGGGTTCGAGGTCGCCGAGCAGCTCGGCTGGCGGCTGCCGCAGCAGGTGGTGATCCCGGTCGCCTCGGGGTCGCAGCTGACCAAGGTCGACAAGGCCTTCGGCGAGCTGGCCACGCTCGGGCTGGTCGAGGAGTCGCCGTACCAGATCTTCGGTGCGCAGGCCCAGGGCTGCGCACCGGTCTCGCAGGCCTTCAAGCAGGGGTACGACGTGGTGCGGCCCGTCAGGCCGGACACCATCGCCAAGTCGTTGGCGATCGGCAACCCTGCCGATGGCAACTACGTGCTCGACGTCTGCCAGCGCACCGGCGGGGCGGTCGAGGACGTCACCGACGAGGAGGTGCGCGAGGGCATCACCCTGCTCGCGCGCACCGAGGGCGTCTTCGCCGAGACGGCGGGCGGTGTCACGGTCGCGACGCTGAGGAAGCTCGTCGAGGCGGGGCGGATCGACCCCGACGCCGAGACCGTGGTGTTCAACACCGGCGACGGCCTGAAGACTCTCGACGCCGTGTCCGACCGCGTCGGGCCGGCCGCCACCATCGAACCGACCTACGCCGCCTTCAAGGCCGCGATCTAGCATCTGCCTCGAAGTCCGACCCGCGAGGAGCCAGCCAGTCATGAGCGTCAGCGTCCGCGTGCCGACCATCCTGCGCACCTACACCAAGGGCGAGTCCGAGGTGACCGCCGACGGCGCCACCCTGTCGGAGGTGCTCGACTCCCTCGACGCGTCGTACCCGGGGATCAAGGGACGGGTCGTCGACGAGCAGGGCAGGCTGCGGCGGTTCGTCAACGTCTACGTCGGCCACGAGGACGTGCGCTTCGCCCAGGGCCTGGACACCGCGACCCCGACCGGGACCGAGGTGTCGGTCATTCCGGCGGTCGCGGGAGGCTGACGCCGCGCTCGCCCCGCCACGACAGTGGCCGGACAGCAAAAACCGGGGCACGGACGACGTCCGTGCCCCGGCCAAGCCTCGTCGCACCCACGAGGTATCCGCAAGTTAGTGGAGCCGCCGAGCGGGGTCAATAGCCCGCACGGGTCACCGTTGCTCGGGTGCTGATGTGGCAGCGGCCCGAACCCCCCTGCGGCTCGGGCCGCCGCCACGGTTCGCACTGCGTGAGGCGAACTGTGACATAGAGTAGCCAATCGGTCACGCTCCGGCAAACCCCCCCGGTGGTTGGGCGCGCTGCCGTCTGGACGGACGCGATGCGCGGGAGCACTGTGGAAGCGGGGCGGCAGGCTCAGGGGAGGTGCGGCACATGGATGCTCGCGAACACATCATCGTCGTCGGGGTCGACGGATCACCGGCAGCACAGCGGGCCCTGGACTGGGCTCTCGCGGAGGCGCGGTACCGGGACTGCACGCTGCGCGTGGTGACCGCCTGGTCGTGGGACGGCGTGGAGGGCCTCGGCGCGCCCGGCGCTCCCGGGGACGCGCGCGCGGTGGCCGAGAAGGTGCAGCGACAGGCGCTGCTCACCGCCACGGAGGGGCTCGAGTCCTCACCGGAGGTCGACCGGCGCCTGGTGCAGGGGCGGCCCAGCGAGGTGCTGTGCACCGCGGCGCTGGACGCCGAGCTGCTGGTGGTGGGCGGCCAGGGGCACACCGCGGTGCGCGAGGTGCTCGTCGGCTCGACCAGCCAGCGGGTGATCCGCCACGCCGCCTGCCCGGTGGTCGTGCTGCCCGACCCGCGGCACGTCGCGCATGAGCTCAAGCACGCGCGACGGCACCACCGCCGGGCCGTTTCGGCGCCTCCGTCGGCGCCGATGTTCTGACACCGCGACACCTCGCGGGGCGGGCCGGCGGCACGACCTGGCCTGCCCGCCGTCCGCCGTCCCCGGCTGGCTTGCACTCGGGGGGTGCGAGTGCTAAAACTGGCGTTGGCACTCTCCCGTTGAGAGTGCCACCATCAGGACCGGGTCGATGAGACCTCGGGGCGCTCGGGAAGGGACCGCGGCGCAGCGAGGTCGGCCGTCGCGGGCGTCGGGCCGGGCCGTCCAGATCCTCTAGCGGGAGGACTCGCAGGAGTTATGCCCAAGACCATCGCATTCGACGAGGAGGCGCGGCGGTCGCTCGAGCGTGGCATGAACACGCTCGCCGACGCCGTCAAGGTGACGCTGGGGCCCAAGGGCCGCAACGTCGTCCTCGAGAAGAAGTGGGGCGCACCGACGATCACCAACGACGGTGTGTCCATCGCCAAGGAGATCGAGCTCGAGGAGCCGTACGAGAAGATCGGCGCCGAGCTCGTCAAGGAAGTCGCCAAGAAGACCGACGACGTCGCCGGCGACGGCACGACGACGGCCACCGTGCTGGCCCAGGCCATGGTGCGTGAGGGCCTGCGCAACGTGGCGGCCGGCGCCAACCCGATGAGCCTCAAGCGCGGCATCGAGACCGCGGTCGAGGCCGTCAGCGAGCAGCTGCTCTCGATGTCCAAGGAGGTCGAGACCAAGGCGCAGATCGCGTCGACGGCCTCCATCTCCGCCGGCGACACCAGCGTCGGCGAGATCATCGCCGAGGCCATGGACAAGGTCGGCAAGGAAGGCGTCATCACCGTCGAGGAGAGCAACACCTTCGGCCTCGAGCTCGAGCTCACCGAGGGCATGCGCTTCGACAAGGG
>JALZDI010000058.1 GCA_030862655.1 Actinomycetota bacterium
CGATCGACCTGCCGCCGGCCGAGGGACGGCGGGACGGCTCCGGCCTCCCCGCCGCACAGCCGATCGCCGCGGTCGCCGGACCCGCCGCCATGCTGACGGCGTCCGCGTGACCGTGCGACTCCGTTCTCTCCCACCGGTCCGCCGTCTGCTGGCCGTGCTGCTGGCGGTCCTGCTGGCGGGGCTGGCGGTGGGCTGCACCGGCGGCTCCGGCGACTCGGCTGCCGCGCTCGGGGACCGGCTGTCCGCCGCCAAGCGCACGCTGGACGGTGCGGCCAGCATCGACCTCACCCTGCGCACCGACCGGCTGCCGCCCGGCGTCGACGGCATCACCGAGGCCGCGGGGGTCGCCACCCACGCCCCGGCGTTCCGGGGACAGATCACGGTCGCGGCGGGCGGCCTTTTCGACGGCCAGCAGGTCGACGTGGTCGCCGTCGACGGCGACGTGTACGCGCAGACCCCGTTCTCCTCGTCGTACCTGCGGGTCGACCCAGCCGACTTCAACGCCCCCGACCCGGCCACGCTGCTCGACCCCGACACCGGGCTGTCCACGCTGCTCAGCGAGGCCACTGACCTGTCCGCGACAGGCCAGGAGCGCGCCGGGGAGGATGTGCTCACCTCGGTCGAGGGGACGGTGCCGGGCTCGGTCGTCTCGCGGGTGTTCCCGTCGGCGGCGCCGAGCCGGTCGTTCGACGTGACGTTCTGGCTCGACGACTCCGACCGGCTGCGCCGCGCCGCGGTCACCGGCCCGTTCTACGGCGACGCGCCGCCGGTCTCCTACCACCTCACGGTGCAGGCGTCCGACGCGCCGGTGAAGATCACCGCCCCGTGACTGCACCAGCGCATCCGCCGGAGCCGTCCACCACCGCCGGCGCCCGCCGTACGACGCTGGCGCTGGCCGCCCTGGCGGTGGCGTTCGCGGCCGCGGACACCTACGTGGTCGTGCTCGCGCTTCCGGACATGATGGCCGGGGTCGGGCTGAGCATCGACCAGCTGCAGCGCGCGGCGCCGATCGTGTCCGGCTTCCTGCTGGGCTACGTCGCCATGCTGCCGCTGATCGGCCGGGTCGCCGACATACGCGGGCGGGTGCCGGTACTGGTGTTCTCGCTGGTGGTGTTCGCGCTCGGGTCGCTGCTGACGGCGACCGCAGACGGCCTCGGGCCGATGGTGTTCGGCCGGTTCCTGCAGGGGCTCGGCGGTGGTGGCCTGGTGCCCGCGACGCTGGCGCTGGTCGCCGACCTGTGGCCGGCCGAGGACCGCGGCGTCCCGCTGGGCGTCGTCGGCGCGGTGCAGGAGATGGGCGCCGTGCTGGGTCCGCTGTACGGCGCGCTGGTGCTCGCGCTGTGGCCGTGGCCGGCGATCTTCTGGGTCAACCTGGTCGTCGGGGTCGCGCTGGCCGTGGCCATCGCGGCCGTGGGCGGCGCGCATCGCGTGGACCTGGACTGGGTCGGTCTGGCGGCGCTGGCTCTGGCCGGCACCGCCCTGGTGCTGCTGCTCGTCGCGCCACAGGCACTTGTCGTCGACGTGACGTTCGGACTGGCGTGGGTGCCGCTGGCCGGGAACAGCGCGTGGCTCACGCCGCTGGCACTGGCCGGCCTGCTGGCCACTGCTGTGTTCGTCACACGCGACCTCACCGCCGCGCGGCCGCTGCTGGACCTGCGCGGGATCGGCCAGGTCGTGCGCCAGACCGACGTGCTCGGGGCGGTTCTGCTGGGGGCGTTCCTGGCCGGCGTGGTGCTGGCGTTCGCCACCGCGGACCCCGAGGTCTCGGTGTTCTCTCCGCAGGGGCCGTGGTACCTGGCCTGCTCGGCGCTGGCTGCTGCCGGCTTCTGGTGGCGTCAGCGCCGGGCCGCCAACCCGCTGGTGCCTCGACGGACACTGGCCGCCCCCGCTGCCTGGGGTTCGCTGGCGGTGAGCTTCTTCGTCGGCGCGGCGTTGATCGCGGCCCTCGTGGACGTGCCGGTGTTCGCACGCCTCACCACGCATCCGGGGTCGCAGCTGGGCGCGGCGCTGGTGCTGCTGCGTTTCCTGCTCGCGCTGCCGGTCGGGGCGCTCACCGGTGGCTGGCTGGTACGCCGATACTCGGCCGGCCTGGTCACCGCGGCCGGAATGGTGGCGAGCGCCGGTGCCTTCGTCTCAATGACGCGATGGGACGAGCGGTCCCTCGACGGTTTCGGGGCCACGTTGTCCCTCGTCGTCTGCGGACTCGGCTTCGGGCTCGCTCTCGCCCCGGTGAACGCCGCACTGCTTGCCGCGACCGCGCCCGCGGTGCACGGCGTGAGCAGTGCGCTGGTGGTCGTCGCCCGAATGGTCGGCATGCTGGTCGGCATCTCGGCGCTGACCACGATCGGGCTCGCGCGGTTCTACGCGGTCGAGGAGTCGATCCCGCCACCCACGCGGTTGTGCCCGGACGACCCCTCGTCGTGCGACCCGTACGTCGCGCTGCTGCGAGACGCCGGGCTCACGCAGCTGCACACCGTCTTCGTCGGTGCCGCCGTGTGCGCGGTCGTCGCCGCGGTGCTCGGCGTACTCCTGCTGCACCTGCGTGCCCCTGGCACCGGGCCCGCGTCTGTCATCCGGACCGGTGGACTGGGCCAGTCCACCGAGCAATAGGGTCGCCTCTGTGACCGGACCCTTCGACGACCTGCTCGCAGCAAACGCCCGCTACGCCGAGGACTTCCAGCTCGCCGGCTTCGACGGAGTAGCGCATGCCGGCGTGGCCCTGGTGACGTGCATGGACTCCCGCATCGACCCGCTCGGCATGCTCGGGCTGCGCCCCGGGGACGCGAAGATGCTGCGCAACCCCGGGGGACGGGTCACCGACCAGGCGCTGCTTGCGCTCGTCCTCGGGGTCAACCTGCTCGGCGTCGAGCGGGTGCTGGTGGTGCCGCACACCCGGTGCGCGATGGCGAGCGCGTCCGAGGCGGAGCTGCGCGAGCGGGTGGGCAAGGCCTGTGGCCAGGACGCCTCGTGGGAGACGTTCGGTGCCATCGCGGACCAGGAGGCGGCGCTGCGCGATGACGTCGCCCGGGTCCGCGCCCACCCGCTCATCCCCCACTCGGTGGCGGTCGGCGGTTTCCTCTACGACGTCGACACCGGCCGGCTCGCCCAGCTGGTGTGACCGCCTCCGCTTCCGGCGCCCCGCCCCCTTCGCTCTCGGCCCCCACGGCACGGGATGACACCGGATCGCACGGATCCGCGCGGTCCTTGTGCGCTCCCGTGTCATGGCGTGCGGGTCAGGTCAGCGCGGCGTGCCCTGACCCGCAGCAGGGCGGCGTACTCACGGCCGCTGCGTCGGCAGGACGCGGCGCATACCCCGCACACGTCCGACGCAGGCGTCGGCTCGCCTACCGTCCAGTGCGGAAGCTCCAGCTCACGCTGACCAGCCGGTTGCCCGCGAGGTCGCGGATTCCGGAGAAGCCGCCGCGCAGCACCACGACGTACCGTGTGTGACGGGCCAGCCGGCGGCGCGGGTCGAGCACGAAGTCTCGTGAGCCGTCGCGGAAGACGTCGGCGAAGACCGGCCGGCGGCTGCGTGCGCTGAACAACTCGAAGGTGTCCTCGTCGACGCCCTTGACGCGCTCGCTGAACAGGACGGCCACGTCGGTGAACCTCCGGACGCCTCTCGCGCCGTCGCGCGGGAACTCGTCGACGACGAACGGCCGGCGGAAGTCATGCTTGGGCGGACGGTTGTCGCAGTGGGGCCAGCACGGCGGGCGGTTGTCGTCACAGTCGGGCCAGCACGGCGGGCGGTTGTCGTCACAGTCGGGCCAGCACGGCGGACGGTCCGGCGGCGGGTTGTCCGGCGGCGGGTCACCCGGCGGTGGGCCGCACGGCGGTGGGCGGCCGTCGTCGCACTCCGGCGGGTTCCCAGGCGGCGGGTCACCCGGCGGGTTCCCAGGCGGCGGGTCACCCGGCGGGTTCCCAGGCGGCGGGTCACCCGGCGGGTTCCCAGGCGGCGGATCGCCCGGCGGGTTCCCAGGAGGACCACACGGCGGCGGCCGGCCGTCGTCACAGGCCGGCGGGTTCCCGGGCGGCCCCGGCGGGTCGGGCGGGACCCCGGTCACCGAGGTGACGGAGGAACCGGTCGAGTACGACGCCGTCGCGCCGACCCCGGCACCCACGACCATCACCAGGACGCAGAGCAGTGCCCACCCGGCACGTCGTGCCCATGAGGAACGCCCGAGGAATCGGAAGAGCGGCGGCGAACGTCGAGGTGCGGTCATGACCCCTCCCGGAGCAGGCCTGACGACCGCGTGCAGCGACGCGTACACGGTCGCCGGCACCTTCGAGCGTGCGCCGCGGTGGAAGAAGCTTCAATAGCCTTATGTAGTCATCCGGGCACCGGCCGTGAGAAACTGCCGGGCGCACGCCGCGCCCCGCCCGCGAGGCCGCAGAGCCGGCGGGGTCAGCAGAGCCAGCAGAGTCAGCCGCGCCAGCTACGTCGGGGCGCGTTCTTGGCGTGCCAGCGCGCCATCGCGATCCCGATGACCGCACCGAACAGGTGCCCCTGCCAGGACACCCCGGCACGCACCGGGAGCACGCCGAACACGAGCCCGCCGTACAGCACCACGACCAGCAGCGCGACCAGCAGGTTCACCACACTGCGGCGGAACAGCCCGAGCGCGACCAGGTAGGCCGCGTATCCGTAGACCAGGCCGCTGGCGCCGATCACCACCGTGCGCGGGTCACCGGTCAGCCAGACGCCGAGCCCGCCGAACAGCCCGACCGACACCGTCACCACCCAGAAGTACGGCGAGGTGAGCAGCACCAGCGCACCCAGCACCAGCAGCGCCACGGTGTTGGCCATCAGGTGCCCGAACCCCAGGTGCAGGAACGGCGCGAACGCGATCCCGAACAGCCCCTCGTCGGTGCGCGGGATGATCCCGAACGCGTCCAGCGGGGCGGCCGCCACCGCGTCGAGGATCTCCAGCAGCCACATCGCCGCCACCAGCACCAGGATCGGCGCCATGCGGGCGACGAGGCCGCCGCGGCGCCGTCGTGACGCGGGGACCTGGGGACCACCGGACATGCGTCCAGCCTACGGGCGCGGCTCAGGCGTCGATGCGGTCCGCGTCGAGCTCGTAGGCGCCCTGCACGATGAACTCCTTGCGCGGGGCCACCTCGTTGCCCATCAGCAGCTCGAACACCGCCCCGGCCGCCTCCGCGTCGTCGACGGTGATCCGCCGCAGCGCGCGATGCCGCGGGTCCATCGTGGTCTCGGCGAGCTGGTCGGCGTCCATCTCCCCGAGCCCCTTGTAGCGCTGCACCGGGTCCTTCCAGCGCACGCCCTTCTTGGACAGCTCGGCGAGCTTCCGCTGCAGCTCGTGGTCGGAGTAGGTGTAGATGTACTTGTCCATCCCCTTCTTGGGGTTGGACAGCTCGATGCGGTGCAGCGGCGGCACCGCGGAGAACACCCGCCCCTGGGTGATCAGGTCGGGCATGTAACGGAAGAACAGCGTGGCCAGCAGACAGCGGATGTGCGCGCCGTCGGAGTCGGCGTCGGCCATGAAGATGATCTTGCCGTAGCGGGCCTGCTCGATGTCGAACGTGCGGCCGCTGCCGGCCCCGACCACCTGGATGATCGCGCTGCACTCGGCGTTCTTGAGGGTGTCGGACACCGAGGCCTTCTGCGTGTTGAGGATCTTGCCGCGGATCGGCAGCAGCGCCTGGAACTCGGAGTTGCGGGCGAGCTTGGCGGTGCCGAGCGCGGAGTCGCCCTCGACGATGAACAGCTCGCTGCGGTCGACGTCGTTGCTGCGGCAGTCGGCGAGCTTGGCCGGCAGCGCGCTGGACTCCAGCGCGTTCTTGCGGCGCTGCGTCTCGCGGTGCTGCCGGGCCGCGAGCCGGGCCCGGGAGGCGCCCGCGACCTTCTCCAGCACGGCCTTGGCCTGCGGCCTCTGTCCCCGCTTGGTGCTGGTCAGGAACGCCTTGAGCTCGCGGGAGACGACGGTGTTGACGATCTTGCGCACCGCGGGCGTGCCGAGCACCTCCTTGGTCTGGCCCTCGAACTGCGGCTCGGCCAGCCGCACCGTGACCACCGCGGTCAGCCCCTCGAGCACGTCCTCCTTGATCACGTCGGGTTCGCCGGAGCGCATGGTGCGCGACGACTTCAGCACCTGGTTGAGCGTCTTGGTCAGCGCCTGCTCGAAGCCCTGCAGGTGGGTGCCGCCCTTGGGGGTCGCGATGATGTTGACGAACGAACGGGTCTCGTTGTCGTAGCCGGTGCCCCAGCGCAGCGCGATGTCGACGCCGAGCTCGCGTTCGACGTCCTGGGGCTCCATGTGCCCCTGCTCGTCGAGCAGCGGCACCGTCTCGGTGAACAGGTCGTGACCCTGCAGGCGGAGTACGTCGGTCACGGGCTGGTCGGTGGAGAGGTACTCGCAGAACTCGGTGATGCCGCCGTCGTGGCGGAAGTGCTCCTCGGCGACGTCCTTGGAGCGCTCGTCACGGATCACCAGCTCGAGCCCGGGCACCAGGAACGAGGTCTGCCGGGCCCGGGTGACCAGCTCGTCGTAGCTGAAGGCGGCGTCCTTGGTGAAGATCTGCCGGTCGGGCCAGAAACGGATGCGGGTGCCGGTGACCCCCTTCTTCACCCGCTTGCCCTTCTGCAGCCCGGACTGCGCGGTGAAGCCCGCCTTCGGGCCGTCGCCGTCGAACACACCGGGCGCGCCCCGCCGGAACGACATGCCCTGGGTGGCCGGCGACCGGTCGACCTCGACGTCGAGCCGCGCCGACAGCGCGTTGACCACCGACGCGCCGACCCCGTGCAGCCCGCCGGTGGCGATGTAGGAGCCGCCTCCGAACTTGCCCCCGGCGTGCAGCTTGGTGAACACCACCTCGAGCCCGGACAGCCCGGTCCGCGGCTCCTTGTCGACCGGGATGCCCCGGCCGTCGTCGCTGACCTCCGCCGAGCCGTCGGGGTGCAGGACCACCCGGATGTGCTTGCAGTGCCCGCCCAGGGCCTCGTCGACGGAGTTGTCGATGATCTCCCACAGGCAGTGCATCAGCCCGCGCGTGTCGGTGGACCCGACGTACATGCCGGGGCGCTTGCGCACCGCCTCGAGCCCCTCGAGCACGAGGAGGTGGTGCGCGTTGTAGGTGTTGTCCACGCTGGTCTGGGCCCCCTGGGCTGCCACTCTGCTCCTCGGCTCGTCGACGACGGCGGTCGGGACTGTGCCGCAAGGCTACCGCCGCGCACCCACAGCCACCGGTGTGACACACGCTGGTGAGGAACCCCTTGGGTCGGCGGGTGTGGATCGGGTATCCACGGGGTATCACCAACACGCCAAGGCCGCCAGATTGTGGAAAATCCGCATCCGGCGGCCGTTTCAAGGGCACCATTCCTACAACGCAGTACGACGGAGTACGGCAGAGCACGGCAGTGTAGGCAGAGCACGCGAGTTGCGTCACAGCAGCAGAGAGGGCCCCTCAGCCGGGAAGCATCCGAGATGGTTGGATGTTGAGGACTGTGGAGCCTGACACCGAGTCGGAAAGAGGCCACACGTGACCACAGCAGTAGCCCCGGGTCGATCCCTGACTGCCGAGGACCGTTGCGACCGGTGCGGCGCTCAGGCATACATCCACGTGGAGCTCAGCGGCGGCGGCGAGCTGCTGTTCTGCGCCCACCACGGCCGCGAGCACGCCGACAAGCTGCGGAGCGTGGCGCTCACCATCCACGACGAGACCGAGCGCCTCACCGAGACACCGGCGACGGCGGAGCTCGAGGAGCGCTGACGCCCCCTACCCACGACTTCTTGGCGGCGGCCACCTGTAACGGGTGGCCGCCGTCGTCGTCTGCGAGTACGGCAGGCGGATGAGCCCCGCAGGCGAGCTCCTCGTCGGCCTGGCGGTCCTGGTCGGCCTGGTCGGCGTCGTCCTGCCGGTGCTACCGGGCACGCTGCTGGTCTGGGCGGCCATCCTGGTCTGGGCGGTGCTCACCCAGAGCGTCCTCGGCTGGGTCGTGCTGGCCGTGGCCACGGTCTGCCTCGGCGCCGTGCAGGTGGTGAAGTACGTCATACCCGACCGTCGGCTGCGCGCCGGCGGGGTCCCCCGCCGCTCGATCGTGGTCGGCGGCCTGCTCGCCCTGGTCGGCTTCTTCGTGATCCCGGTGGTCGGCCTGTTCGTGGGCTTCGTCGGCGGGGTCTACCTGGTCGAGCGCCACCGCCTGGGCGGGCACGACGCCGCCTGGCGGGCCACGATGCTGGCCGCCCGCTCCGCGGGCCTGGCCGTCGTGATCGAGCTCGCCGGCGCGCTGGTGGCCGCGGTCACCTGGGCGGCGGTGGCCCTGGCCACCTGAGCGGGCGATGATGACGCCCGTGAGCACACTGCTGGTGCGCGGGCGGCTGTCCGTGGA
>JALZDI010000300.1 GCA_030862655.1 Actinomycetota bacterium
TCGGCGTCAACCGGTTCCGCAACGGTGAGGGCGAGGGCGAGCGCTACGAGCCGCTGCGGGTCGACCCCGCGATCGAGGAGCAGCAGGCGGAGCGGCTGGCCAAGCTGCGCGCCGAGCGCGACAACGACACGGTGCAGCGCCACCTGGCGGAGCTGAAGCAGGCCGCGCAGGGCACAGACAACGTGCTGTTCCCGATGAAGGAGGCGCTGCGGGCCCGCGCCACCGTCGGCGAGGTGTGCAACACGCTGCGCGAGGTGTGGGGCGCCTACGTTCCCCCGGACGCCTTCTGAGCTTCCGGCGAACCTACGGCGTCGTGCGGATGTCGCAGGACCTCAACCGCCGGCTCCCGGGTGCCTACTGACCGGTCCCTGCGACGCGGACGGCCGCACCCGAGGCGGTACCGTGACGTGCTATGCCAGCCGACCTCGGAGCCGACGCGCCCGCGCTGGTCGCGCACGTCGACGCGGTCAGCGAGGAGATCGTCGGCGTCCGTCGTGACCTGCACGCCCATCCCGAGCTGGCCTGGGCCGAGCAGCGAACCACCCTGCTGATCGCGGAGCGCCTGGAGCAGGCCGGGGTCAAGGTGCAGATGCTGCCTCGCTCGGGGCTGATGGCCGAGGTCGGAAGCGGAGCCCCGGACGGGCCCCTGATCGCGCTGCGCGCCGACCTCGACGCACTGCCGGTCCGCGACCTCACCGACGACCCGTGGCGGTCCACGGTCGACGGGGTCGCCCACGCCTGCGGGCACGACGCGCACACCGCCTGCCTGCTCGGTGCCGGCCTGGCCCTGGCCGCGCTCGACCAGGAGCAGCCGCTGCCCGGTCGGGTGCGCCTGGTGTTCCAGCCGGCTGAGGAGATCATGCCCGGCGGCGCGCTGGAGGTCATCGCCGACGGCGGGCTCGACGGGGTCAGCCGGGTCTTCGGGCTGCATTGCGACCCCACCCTCGACGTGGGCAAGGTCGGGCTCCGGTCCGGCCCGATCACCGGGGCCGCCGACTCGATCTCGGTGCGCCTGTCCGGCGGCGGCGGGCACACCTCCCGCCCGCACCTGACCCAGGACCTCACCTACGCGCTGGCCAAGCTGGTCACCGACCTGCCCGCGGTGCTGTCCCGGCGGCTCGACCCGCGGGCCGGGGCCAGCCTGGTGTGGGGCATGGTCCGGGCCGGCTCGGCGCGCAATGTCATCCCCGGGGTCGGTGACGCCTCCGGCACCCTGCGTCTGCTCGACGCCACCACGTGGGAGACCGCGCAGGAGGTCGTCACCCAGCTGGTGGTCGAGCTGGTCGCGCCGTACGGCGTGCAGTGCCAGATCGACTACATCCGCGGAGTCCCGCCGGTGGTCAACGACGGCCACGCGACCCGGCTGATGGCCCAGGCCGCGTCCAGCGTGCTGGGTCCGGGCGCGGTCACCGGCACGACGCAGAGCCTGGGCGGCGAGGACTTCGCCTGGTACCTCGAGTCGGTGCCCGGCGCGATGGCCAGGCTGGGCACCCGGTCTCCCGACGGCCCGACGTACGACCTGCACCAGGGCAACCTGCGGATCGACGACCGGGCCGTGGTCGTCGGGGCCCGGACGCTCGCCGCGGCCGCGACCCGCGCGCTGCACACGGTGGCCGCCGGGACCAGCGAACCTACCGACTCGATAACAAACTGAGCAGTGCCCCGAGTTGCGTGGCGGCGGTGCCCGGCGCGGGCACTAGTGTGTGCGCTGGCCTGCCACGAAATACCGCAGCCCGCAGGGCGTGCACGTCCACAAGGAGGCATCTTGCGTCAGCTGACCAAGATCGCAGCGTTCATCGGCTCGCTGGCCCTTCTCGCCGGGTGCGCGCAGCCCGAGGCCTCGCCCGGCGGCGGCGAGGGCCCCGGCAGCGACGTCCAGGTGGGCCTGGCCTACGACGTGGGCGGGCGCGGGGACCAGTCGTTCAACGACGCGGCCGCGCGTGGCCTGGACAAGGCCAAGGAGCAGCTCGGCGTGCAGGCACAGGAGCTCGAGGCCGCCGACGGCGAGCCCGAGTCGGCCCGCGAGGACCGCCTGATCCAGCTGGCCGAGGCAGGCTACAACCCGATCATCGCGGTCGGCTTCGCCTACTCGCAGTCGGTCGACAAGGTCGCCAAGCAGTATCCCGACGTCAACTTCGCGATCGTCGACGACGCGGTCGCGCAGGGCGACAACATCGCCAACCTGCTGTTCGCCGAGGAGGAGGGCTCCTTCCTCGTCGGCGCCGCAGCGGCGCTGAAGACCAAGACCGACCATGTCGGCTTCGTGGGCGGCGTCGAGGTGCCGCTCATCCAGAAGTTCGAGGCCGGGTACATCGCCGGCGCGAAGGCGGTCAACCCCAACGTCCGCGTCGACGTCACCTACCTGACCCAGCCGCCGGACTTCTCCGGCTTCGCCGACCCGGCCAAGGGCAAGACCGCGGCCGCCGGCATGTTCGACGCCGGCGCCGACGTGGTCTACCACGCGGCCGGCGGCTCGGGCACCGGCGTCTTCCAGGCGGCCAAGGCGGCGAACGGCTGGGCCATCGGCGTCGACTCCGACCAGTACCAGACCGCCAGCCCGGGACTGAAGGAGGTCATCCTGACCTCGATGATCAAGAAGGTCGACGTGGCCGTCTACGACTTCCTGAAGTCCTATGTCGACGGCAAGACGGTGACCGGGTCCCAGATCTACGACCTCGAGGCCAACGGCGTCGGCTACTCCACCAGCGGCGGGTTCATCGACGACATCGTGCCGCAGCTGGAGAAGTACAAGAAGCAGATCATCTCCGGCCAGATCGAGGTGCCGTCGACGCCGTGACCCCGGGCGATCGGGAGGGCGCCGCCGGCGAGGGCGTCGCCGTCGAGCTGACCGGCATCGGCAAGCGTTTCCCCGGTGTCGTCGCCAACCACGACGTGTCGCTGCGGATCTACCGCGGCACCGTGCACGCGCTGGTCGGCGAGAACGGTGCCGGCAAGTCGACGCTGATGAAGATCCTGTACGGCGTGCAGCGGCCGGACTCGGGACACATCGTCGTCGACGGCACCGAACGCCGGTTCCACTCGCCGACCGACGCGATCGAGGCCGGCGTGGGAATGGTCTTCCAGCACTTCATGCTGGCCGACAACCTCACCGTGCTGGAGAACGTCGTCCTCGGCGCCGAGAAGCGGCACGGCATCGGGGCCGATGCCCGTCGGGCGGTGCAGGAGATCTCCGACGCATACGGCTTCGGCCTGCAGCCCGACCGCCGCGTCGGGGAGCTCGGCGTCGGCGCGCGACAGCGCATCGAGATCGTGAAGGT